>DATCUS010000284.1:0-1619 GCA_036561845.1 Tardiphaga sp.
CGGCTATGAGCTGCACATGCCGACCGAATTCGCCGCCACGGTCTATGACGCGCTGATGCAGGCCGGGGCGGAATTCGACATCGCCAATGTCGGTTACCGCGCGCTGGAGACGATGCGGCTGGAAAAAGCCTATTGGGCCTCCGGTTCCGATGTCGGGCCGGATCACTCGCCGTTCGAGGCGGGCCTCGGCTGGGCGGTGAAGTTCGACACCGACATCCCCTTCCTCGGCCGCGCGGCGCTGGAAGCCAAGCAGGGCCAACCGCTCAAGAAACGCCTCGCCGGCTTCACGGTGGACGATCCGACCATCATCCTGCTCGGTCGCGAGACCATCTACCGCAATGGCGAGCGGGTCGGCTGGCTGTCCTCGGCCGGTTTCGGCCACACGGTCGGCAAGCCGATCGGCTATGGCTATGTCCGCCAGCCGGAAGGCGGTCTCGACGAGGCGTTCGTGCTTTCGGGCAGCTACGAGCTGGAAGTCGCCATGGAGCGGGTGCCGGCCAGGGTGCATCTTGGCGCGCTGTACGATCCCGACATGAAGAACATGCTGTGCTGAGCGGCCCCGCTATCGACCGCATCCGGGCGCTCGGATTCTGGAGCGGGCCCGTCGACCCGCAGCCGCTGGGCGGCGGCATCACCAACACCAATTTCACGGTGGAGGATGGTGGCCGGAAATATGTCGTGCGCCTCGGCGGCGACATCCCGCTGCACAACGTCATGCGCTTCAACGAGCTGGCGGCGAGCCGGGCGGCGGCAGCCGCCGGCATCTCGCCGGCGCTGCGCCATTTCGAGCCGGGCCTGATCGTCATCGATCATATCGAGGGCCGCACCTATACCGAGGCGGATGTCCGGGCGCAGCTGCCGCGCGTGGTGGATCTGGTCCGCCGCGCCCACACGCAGGTGACGCACCAGCTACGCGGACCGGCGCTGGCGTTCTGGACCTTCCATGTGCTGCGCTCCTACATCCACGCGCTCGGCGATGCCGGCCACCGGCTGGCCGGGGACCTGCCGCGCCACAGTGCGATAGCCGAGCGCATCGAGGCGCTGGTCGGGCCGACCGAGCTGGTGTTCGGCCATAATGATCTGCTGCCCGGCAACTTCATCGACGATGGCGCCAAGCTCTGGCTGATCGACTGGGACTATGGCGGCTTCAACGCGCCGCTGTTCGATCTCGGCGGCCTGGCATCGAATAACGGCTTTGATGCCGCCCAGCGCGACGAGATGCTGGCGCTGTATTACGGCCGCGCGCCGGACGATGCCCTGCGGCTCAAGCTACAAGCGATGCAGGTGGCTTCGCTGCTGCGCGAAGCGCTGTGGAGCATGGTGTCGGAGCTGCACTCCACCATCGATTTCGACTACCACGCCTACACCTCGGAGAACCTCGCCCGGCTGGAGGCGGCCCTCAAAGAGCTCGACGCGATGGAGAGGTCGTAAGCGGCCCGGTGACCTCAATGCGGGATCGAGGTCGAGAACACGTTCACGACGACGACCCCGGCGATGATCATGCCGAGCCCGATCACCGCCGCCGTGTCCAGCGGCTGCTTGAACCAGATCCAGCTCACCACTGAGATCAGCACGATTCCGAGACCTGACCAGACCGCATAGGCGATGCCGGTCGGCAG
>DATCUS010000285.1:0-6512 GCA_036561845.1 Tardiphaga sp.
CGGTGGTGGATTTCGGAGCCGGGGTCGGCGCGGCGGGACTGGCGCTGGCGCGTCGTGTTGCCGGTATTTCGTTGCGGCTGGTGGAGATCGATCCGCTACTGGCACAGCTGGCGCGCGGCAACGCCGTGGCCAATGGCCTCAATGCCGAGGTCGTCACGCTGGACATCGCCGCGGATGCCGCGGCTTTCGCCGCCGCCGGACTCGCCCCTGACAGCGCCGACGTGGTGCTGATGAACCCGCCGTTCCACGATCCGGCCCGGCACCGCGGCTCGCCGGATGCGGCGCGGGAGATCGCTCATGTGGCCACGGCAACCACGCTGCAGGCGTGGGTGCACGCGGCGCGGCGCCTGCTGAAATCCGGCGGCACGCTGACGCTGATCTGGCGCGCCGACGGCCTGGCCGAGGTGCTGGCGGAGCTGCAGCGGGGATTCGGCAGCATCAGGGTGCTGGCGGTGCACAGCGATCCCGCAGAGCCTGCGATCCGGATCATCGTGCGGGCCGTGAAGGGGGGACGGGCGCCGCTGGCCATCGCGCCGGCGGTGGCGTTGAGGGATGCATCCGGCGCGCCGGATCCCCATATTCAAGACGTGCTGGCAGGAACGGCGGCGCTGCGGTTCTGAAGCGCCAGGAAATCGCTTACTGCGGCAACGTCTCGGATTGCTTCTGCGGCGCGGTCGTGAAGTGGATGGCCGCAAACAGACAGCACATCAGCATCATCAGCAGATAGATCTTCATGTCTTCCTCCGCTGCGGCGTAGAACGCCTGATGGGATTGCAACGCACCGAGCTTTGCTGAGTTCAATGACACCGGCGTGATAAGATATGGTTAAGGTCGAGGTAACCGGATGAGTGAAATGCAAGATGATCGGGCGGGCGCGGGATTGATGACAACACTGACGGACCTGATCCCCGCGCGCTTCCGGCGCAACGCCGCCGTGGTTCCGGTGGTGCGGCTGTCCGGCGTGATCGGCGCGGTGACGCCGCTGCGGCCGGGCATGTCGCTGGCCGGCGTCGCGAAGATGCTGGAAAAGGCCTTTGCGACGAAGAACGCCAAAGCGGTGGCGCTGGTGATCAATTCACCCGGCGGTTCGCCGGTGCAGTCGCGCCAGATCTTTCTGCGCATCCGGCAGCTGGCGGCCGAGAAGAAGCTGCCGGTGCTGGTGTTCGTCGAGGACGTCGCGGCGTCCGGCGGCTACATGATCGCCTGCGCCGGCGACGAGATCTTTGTCGATCCGTCGTCGATCGTCGGCTCCATCGGCGTGGTCGGCGGCACCTTCGGTTTCCAGGAGTTGATCCGGAAGATCGGCGTCGAACGGCGGCTCTATACCGCCGGCGAGCGCAAGGCGACGCTCGACCCGTTCCTGCCGGAAAATCCTGATGACGTCGCGCGCATCAAGGCGCTGCAGCGCGAGATCCACGCCATCTTCATCGCGCTGGTGAAGCAGAGCCGTGGCGCCCGCCTGAAGGGCGCGGACGATGTGCTGTTTTCCGGCGAATACTGGGCCGGCGAATCCTCCATCGCGCTGGGCCTGTCCGACGCCGTCGGCGATCTCCGGTCGACGCTGCGGGCGCGCTATGGCGACAAGGTGGACATGCCGGTGATCGCGCCGCCGACCGGGTTGCTGGCCGGGCTGATGGGCCGCAAATCCGGCGCCGGGGTGGAACTGACCCTCGACGGCCTCGGCGGACTGCCGGAGCAGTTGATTTCGGCGCTGGAAACCCGGGCGATCTGGGCCAAATACGGCTTTTAGCGGGTCGCCCGGCCGCGCCATTTGGTCCCGCACAAGCCGATTGCGGGAACGCCGCGGTTGTACGAAACTGCGCCTGGAGGGCTGGATCATGAACGACAAGGATCGCGCGATGCCGCCGCTGGTTGCAATTGCAGGCGCCCTGGGTGGGGCTGCCGTTGTCAGATGGGCCTATCGGACCGCCGTCCGGATCAACCGCGAGCTGGAACAGGTGCGGCTGTCGCGGATGGCCGAACCGGCCGCCACCGAGATTCCGACGCTGCGGCGCGACCCCGCCACCGGCGCCTACCGCCCGGGCTGACGCAAAAAGACCCCCAAATGCTTGCGCCGGCCTGGGGATGGGGCACCATCCTCGAGGTCGGCGAGCAAGCTTGGAGGTCGTTACATGTCTTTGGCGGTGGGCTCGATGTCGCCATCGCGCGTCGCCATTCGCAGGGATAAGCACCTCGCGCCCGGATCGTTCCCGCGCCGCCCCGTTGCTGAGAACAACGGTTCGGCGGCGCCTCGGTCTCGTTCGCGCTAAGCACGACAGCACCCCTTGATAGCCGGGGTGGTATGAACAAGCCACAACCTGTGGCCGTGTTCCATGAACACCGGTTACCACCGGGTTAGCGCTTTAGCTGCAATCGTCCTGCGTGCGTGCGGCAATACCTTCGCCGCATCGCCTTGATTCCGCAGGGCGCCGCCGATACGGTCCGCGCTCCCGTTCCCCCAAATCCTGAACGAATCCCAGATCGCCCCCATGGACTCTCTTCCCCCGCATATGCGCCCGGAACGCTCGTTCCAGGGCCTGATCCTGACCCTGCAGCGCTACTGGGCGGATTATGGCTGCGTGATCCTGCAGCCCTACGACATGGAAGTGGGCGCCGGCACGTTCCATCCCGCCACCACTTTGCGGGCGCTGGGTCCGAAGCCGTGGAAGGCCGCCTATGTGCAGCCGTCGCGCCGGCCCAAGGACGGCCGCTACGGCGAGAACCCCAACCGGCTGCAGCACTATTACCAGTTCCAGGTGATCATCAAGCCGTCGCCGCCGGACCTGCAGGACCTCTATCTGAAGTCGCTGAAGGCGATCGGCGTCGACGCCGCGCTGCATGACGTGCGCTTCGTCGAGGACGACTGGGAAAGCCCGACCTTGGGCGCCTGGGGGCTCGGCTGGGAGTGCTGGTGCGATGGCATGGAAGTCAGCCAGTTCACCTATTTCCAGCAGGTCGCCGGCGTCGAATGTTCGCCGGTGGCCGGCGAACTCACCTACGGCCTCGAGCGCCTCGCGATGTATGTGCAGGGCGTCGACAACGTCTACGACCTCAACTTCAACGGCCGCGACGGCGCCGACAGGGTGAGCTATGGCGACGTCTTCCTGCAGGCCGAGAAGGAATATTCGCGGCACAATTTCGAGCACTCCGACGCCGACATGCTGTTCAAGCAGTTCGTGATGGCCGAGGGCGCCTGCAAGTCCTATCTCGACGCGGGCTGGAAGGACGGCAAGCGCGAGGCGCATCTGATGGCGCAGCCGGCCTATGACCAGTGCATCAAGGCCAGCCACGTCTTCAACCTGCTGGATGCCCGCGGCGTCATCTCGGTGACCGAACGCCAGAGCTACATCGGCCGCGTCCGCGACCTCGCAAAAGCCTGCGGCGACGCCTGGATGGCGACAGAGGCGGGCGGGGCTTCTTCACCCTCCCCTTGAGGGGGAGGGTCGCCCGCATCTTGCGGGCGGGGTGGGGTGAAACGGCGGGTGACAGCGGTGATGATATGGTCAAAAGACCCATCAGCGACTTCAAACGCAAGACCGCGCAAAGGCTGCGCGACAATACGACGGCCGCCGAAGATATTCTCTGGCGACATCTGCGACGCCTCGACGTGAAGGGAAGTCACTTCCGTCGACAAGTGGTGATCGGACCTTATATCGCCGATTTCGCCTGTCTGGCGCAGCGGCTGATCATCGAAGTCGATGGGTCGCAACACGGGGACGATGACGGCCTTCGCCGCGACCACGTCCGGACGCGCTGGCTGCAGTCGGAAGGTTATCGAGTGATACGATTTTGGAACAATGACGTGATGAGCAAGACCGACGCAGTGTTAGAGACGATCCATCACATGATCGCTGTCACCCCACCCCGCCTGCAAGATGCAGGCGACCCTCCCCCTCAAGGGGAGGGTGAAGTCTCCCGCGGGGAAACCAACTGATGCCCGATCTTCTGCTCGAACTGTTCTCCGAAGAAATTCCCGCGCGCATGCAGGCCAAAGCGGCGGAGGATCTGCGCCGCATGGTGACCGATCGTCTGGTCGCCGAGGGGCTGGTCTATGAGGGCGCCAAGGCCTTTGCGACGCCGCGGCGGCTGGCGCTGACGGTGCACGGCATTCCGAACAGGCAGTCCGACCTCAAGCAGGAGCGCAAGGGGCCGCGGGTCGGCGGCGCGGAGGCGGCGATCGCCGGCTTCCTCAAGGCCACCGGGCTCAATTCGCTGGATGAAGCAAAAATCCAGCGCGACCCCAAGGGCGACTTCTACATCGCGCTGACCGAGAAGCCGGGCAAGCCGACCCTCGACGTGCTGGCGGAAATCCTGCCGCTGATCATCCGCACCTTTCCGTGGCCGAAATCGATGCGCTGGGGCGAACGCTCCGCACGGCCGAGCGCGCTGCAATGGGTGCGGCCGCTGCATTCCATCGTCGCCACCTTCGGCATCGACACCGAGGAGCCCGAGGTGGTGCCGTTCACGCTGGACGGCGTCACCACCGGGCAGACCACGCGGGGCCATCGCTTCATGGCGCCCGGTGAATTCCCGGTGCGCCGCTTCGACGACTACGTCGCGAAGCTGCAGGCTGCGAAAGTCGTGCTCGATCCCGAGCGCCGCCGCGAGATCATCCTCGCCGATGCGCGCACGCTGTGCGCGGCGCAGAATTTCGAGCTGGTCGAGGATCCCGCGCTGCTCGAGGAGGTCGCCGGCCTGGTCGAATGGCCGGTGGTGCTGATGGGCTCGTTCGATGAAGCCTTCCTCGCGATCCCCGACGAGATGATCCGCGCCACCATCCGCACCAACCAGAAGTGCTTTGTGGTGCGCGATCCCCGCTCCGGCAATCTCGTCGACAAGTTCATCCTCACCGCCAATATCGAAGCCTCCGACGGCGGCGCCGCCATCGTCGCCGGCAACGAGCGGGTGATCCGCGCGCGATTGAGCGACGCAAAGTTCTTCTACGACACCGACCTGAAGACGCGGCTGGAAGACCGGCTGCCGAAATTCGAGCACATCGTGTTTCACGAGAAGCTCGGCAGCCAGGCCGAGCGCATCGCGCGCATCGTGCGTCTCGCCGCCGAGATCGCGCCGCTGGTCGGCGCCGATGTGGAGAAGACCAAGCGCGCGGCGCAACTGGCCAAGGCCGATCTGCTCACCGAAGCGGTCGGCGAATTCCCGGAGTTGCAGGGCCTGATGGGCCGCTACTACGCAAAGGCCCAGGGCGAAGATGACGCCGTCGCTGCTGCGAGTGAAGAACACTACAAGCCGCAGGGACCTGCAGATCGCGTGCCGAACGATCCGGTGACCATCGCTGTGGCGCTGGCCGACAAGATCGATACGCTGGTCGGCTTCTGGGCAATGGATGAGAAGCCGACGGGATCAAAAGATCCGTTTGCTCTCCGACGTGCAGCTTTAGGCGTGATCCGACTGGTCGTAGAAAATGCTCTCCGGCTCTCGATGCTGGATGTCGCAAAGTCGGGCGTGGATGGCCTGCTGGAAACGGGTACGCAGCAAGCGCTTATCGATTCTCACAAAGTCCCTGCAGATCTCCTCGCCTTCTTCGCCGACCGCCTCAAAGGCCAGTTGCGCGAGCAGGGCGCCCGTCACGATCTCGTCGATGCGGTGTTTGCGCTTGGCGGTCAGGACGATCTCCTGATGATCGTCCGCCGCGTCGAGGCGCTGGCCAAATTCCTCGACACCGACGACGGCAAGAATCTTCGTGCCGGCGTCAAGCGTGCGTCGAACATCCTCGCCATCGAGGAGAAGAAGGACAAGCGCGCCTATGACGGCGCGCCGGAGCCTTCGCTGTACAGGCTCGACGAGGAGAAGGCGCTGGCCAAGGCGATTGCCGAGGTCGGGCCGGAAGCGTCAGCCGCCGTGGCCAAGGAAGACTTCGCCGGCGCCATGAGCGCGATGGCAAAACTGCGCCCGGCGGTGGATGCGTTCTTTGACAAGGTCAAGGTCAACGACGACGACGCAGCCGTGCGCGAAAATCGCCTGAAGCTGCTCAACGAGATCCGCGCCGCCACGCGCGCGGTGGCGGATTTCTCCAAGATCCAGGATTGATTGCGTCGCGCGTTGACGCGCGCGCTGTCGTTCCCCGGGCGCGATGCACCACGCCGCCGGCGATGCACAGCATCGCTGGCGGCGTGGTGCTTCGCAGACCCGGGGCCCCGCTTTGCTGAAATCAACGGGATCCCGGATCTGCGCAGCAGCATGCGATGCTGCGCATCGCCATGCCGCAGCGCGTCCGGGAAACGAGAGCTGCGGCGCGTGAACAATGCAAATTCCTCATCATTGATATTGACAATAATCCTTTCGTAGGCTTATAGTCCCGTCCGTCCTGCTCGACGAGGGGCGCTGTCATGAGGCGTCTTGAGAGTGGAGCAGGATGCGGTGTCCCGCGCGTGTGCCTCGCACGCACACCCCGGGAGGCTGGAGGTCACCGTCCGGGCCCACTACGGGGCTCTGCCGCTCTGTGCCGGCTGGACGGGACAGTGACAAGGCGGGGAAAGCCCGCCGGAAACTGT
>DATCUS010000286.1:0-24353 GCA_036561845.1 Tardiphaga sp.
CGGCGCGACCTTGGCGCCGACGCGGGCGCGCTGCAGCCCGTCGACGATGACGCGATCGTCGGGCTTCAGGCCCTCCTTGATGACGCGCAGGCCATCGTCGAGCGGACCGAGCGTGACCGGTCGGGCCTCCACCGTGTCGTCGGGCTTCACCACCATCACGATCTTGCGCGACTGGTCGTTGGCGACCGCCGCATCCGGAATCATCAAGGCGTCATAGGCACCGCTGGCGATGACACGGACGCGGGCAAACTGGCCCGGCAGGATCGACAGATCGTGATTGTCCACGACGGCGCGGCTGCGCAACGTGCCGGTGCCGGCATCGAGGCGGTTGTCGAGAAAGTCCATCTTGCCTTCGCGCGATGGCCTGGTCTCGCCCACCAAGGTGATCTGCACGGGATTTGGCGTATCGCGCGAACTCGGCCGCTTGCCTTCGAACCACAGCTTGCTGTTGCGCACATAGGTGGCTTCGTCGGTGTCGAAATAGACGTAGATCGGGCTCAGCGACACGATCGAGGTCAGCAGCGTGGCGCCGCTCTCGCTGCCCTGCACGAGGTTGCCCACCGTGACGAGATGGCGGCTGACGCGGCCGTCGATCGGCGCAACCACTTTGGTGTATTCGACATTGAGCTGGGCCTGCTTCAGCGCGCCCTCCGCCTGCAGGGTCGCGGCTTCCGCGGCCGCGAGCGCCTGGCTGCGCTGGTCGACGATGTTTTCGGAAATCGCCTGGGTCTTGATCAGCGCGGTGGCGCGGTCGAGCTCGCGCTGCGCCAGCACCACCTTGGCCTTGGCATCGTCGAGCGCGCCCTGCGCCGTTTCGGCCGCCGCCTGATACTGGCGCGGGTCGATCTCGTAGAGCAGATCGCCGGTCTTGACGACGGCCCCGTCCGTGAAAGCGACCCTGGTGACGAAGCCGGTGACGCGGGCGCGGATCTGCACCTGCTCGACGGCGTCGAAGCGACCGGTGAACTCGTCCCAGTCGGTGGTGACCTTCTTGGTGGGATTTGCGACCGTCACCGGCGGCGGTGGCGGCGCCGCCGCCTCTTCCTTCTTGCCGCAGCCCGCCAGCAACAACAGCGCCAGCAGGGCCGCTACCTCTCCCGAATGGCGCGGTCCGCGCGCCGCAGCGTTCACGACACCGGATGAAATTCGCTGCTTGCTCAAGGCAATCTCCGTGGTCAACCGACGACAGGACGAATGTCGATCATCATACATCAATGCGGCGCATCAAGACAAAACAGTATGCACACGTTCGATGTCGGCGGCGCGAAACGCGCCATCACGAAATATTGCCACGACCGGCCCGCCCTGTAACCAGCAGGCCGGCTGCGGCGGCGCAGCGCATCCGGGGGGGCCCGGAACGGTGCCCCCGGGGCCGGAAGTGCGCTATGGTGAGCGGTCATCACCGCAGAAGGATAAAGCGTGTTATCTGTCGAACTCGGGATCGTCACGGTCCTGATCGTGGTCAATGGCCTGCTCTCGATGTCGGAGCTGGCCATCGTATCGTCCCGCCCTGCCCGGCTCGCCGGCCTGGTCGAAAAAGGCGTCCGCGGCTCACGCCGGGCGCTGGCGCTGGCTTCCGATCCCGGCAAGTTCCTGTCCACCGTGCAGATCGGCATCACCCTGATCGGGGTGCTCTCCGGCGCCTTCTCCGGCGCCACGCTGGGCTTGCGGCTGACGGATTTGCTGCTGGAACTCGGGGTGTCGAAGGGCGCAGCCGACGCGCTCGGCGTTGGCGTGGTGGTCAGCATCATCACCTATGCCTCGCTGATCGTCGGCGAGCTGGTGCCGAAGCAGATCGCGCTGCGCGATCCGGAAGCGGTCGCGGTGCGCGTTGCGCCGGCGATGGTCTGGCTGGCGCGCATCTCGCTGCCGCTGGTGTGGCTGCTCGACCGCTCCGGCAAGGGGCTGCTGTGGCTGCTCGGCCAGCGCGGCGACGCCGGCGACAAGGTCAGCGAGGACGAGATCCGCAGCCTGGTCAGCGAGGCCGAAAATGCCGGCGTGCTGGAGCCCGGCGAGAAGGAGATGATCGCCGGCGTGATGCGGCTCGGCGACCTGCCGGTCGGCGCGGTGATGACGCCGCGCCACGAGGTGGCGATGATCGACCTCGCCGATCCCATCGAAGAGATCTACGCCGAACTGGCCGGCAGCAGCCATTCGCGCTTCGCGGTGTTCGACGGCAACCGCGACTCCGCGCTCGGCATCATCCAGGTCAAGGACCTGCTCGACGTCTACCTGTCCGGCGGCACGCCCGACATCCGCAAGCTGGTGGTCGAGGCGCCAGTGATCCCGGACTCCGTCGACGCCCGCGACGTCGTGGCGATCCTCAGGGACTCGCCGGTGCATATCGGCCTGGTGCATGACGAATACGGCGTGTTCCAGGGGGTCGTCACCTCGGCCGACATCCTGGAATCGATCGTCGGCGCGTTTCACACCGAGGACGGCCCCGCCGAACCCGCATTCCACAAGCGCGACGACGGCAGCTATCTGATCTCCGGCTGGATGCCGGCGGTGGAGTTGGCGGCGCTGCTATCAATCCAGCTGCCGCTGCCGCAACGCGCGTACCAGACCTTCGCGGGTTTCCTGCTGCAGGAATTCGGCAAGATTCCCGAGGTCGGCGAGCATATCGTCACCCACGGCTGGCATTTCGAGATCATGGACCTCGACGGCCGCCGCATCGACAAGGTGCTGGCGAGCAAGGTGGAGGAAATCGCGCCGGGGTGATTGCCGCCATCTTCGGCGTCGTCATCCTGAGGCGCTCGCCGGCTTCGGCGAGCCTCGAAGGATGCGGCCACGAGCGGTTGCGGCGCATCCTTCGAGACGCCGCGCATGAGCGCGGCTCCTCAGGATGACGGCTGAGTTTGTGGCGAAGTCGCCACCGCCCCTACGCGATCACCTTGCCGAACTTGTTCGACTTCGGAAAACCCTTCGGCGGCAGGCGGCCGGCGTCGGCGCGGTTGCCGCGCCATTCGGCCAGTTCCTTCATGGTCGCGCTGAATTCGCGGCCGGCGCCATCGCGCCAGGTCAGGCCCGCCTTGGCGGTGAAGGTGACGATGTCACTCAATCCGCCGTCCTTGTACTTCTGCAGCCGCACGCCGCGGCCGCGCGCCATTTCCGGCACCTGGTCGAGCGGGAAGATCAGCATCTTCCTGTTGTCGCCGATGACCGCGACGCTGTCGTTGCCGTCCTCGACCACGGTCAGCGTCTTCGCCTCGTTGGGCATCTCGACATTCAAGATCTGCTTGCCCTTGCGGGTGTTGCCGACGCAATCGTCCTCGTTGACCACAAAACCCTGGCCGTCGTGGCTGGCGACCAGGAACTTGCGGCCGCCCTTGTGGACGAACAGCGCCACGATGGCGGCGTCGCCTTCCATGTCGATGAACATGCGGATCGGCTCGCCATGGCCGCGGCCGCCCGGCAGCTTGGCGACGTCGAGCGAATAGAACCGGCCGTTGGTGGCCAGCAGCATCAGTTTCGAGGTGGTCTCGGCGAAGAACGCCTGGCCGAGCTTGTCGTCGGTCTTGAAGACGAGGCCCGACGTGTCTTCGACATGGCCCTTCAGCGTGCGCACCCAGCCCTTGTCGGAGATGATCACGGTGACCGGCTCGCGCTCGACCAGGGATTCCTCGAGCGCCGCGAGATCGTGCTCCGGCGCGTCGGCGAACATGGTGCGGCGCTTGCCGAGCGCCGTCTTCGGCCCGAACATGTCGCGCACCTTGCGGACCTGCTCGCCAACCTTGGCCCACTGCTCGGTCTCGGACTTCAGGATCGCATTGATGCCCTTGAGCTCGTCGCGAAGCTTCTTGTCCTCGGTGCGGATCTCGAATTCTTCCAGCTTGCGCAGACTGCGCAGCCGCATGTTGAGGATCGCTTCGGCCTGGATGTCGGTCAGCGAGAACGCCTTCATGAGCACCGGCTTCGGCTCATCCTCGGTGCGGATGATCTTGATCACCTTGTCGATGTTCAGATAGGCGATCAGGTAGCCGCCGAGCACTTCGAGGCGATGCTCGATCTGCGCCTTGCGGTAATTCGAGCGGCGCAGCAGCACGTCGCGGAGATGGTCGAGCCATTCGCGCAGCACTTCGGCGAGGCCCAGCACCTTGGGGATGCGGCCCTTGACCAGCACGTTGAGGTTCAGCGGAATCTTGCTTTCCAGCTCGGTCAGCCGGAACAGCGACTCCATCACCAGTTCGGGATCGACGTTGCGCGACTTCGGCTCGATGACGACGCGGATGTCCTCGGCCGATTCGTCGCGGATGTCGCCGACCAGCGGCAGCTTCTTGTCGTTGAGCAGTTCGGCGATCTTCTCAATCAGCCGCGACTTCTGCACCAGCCAGGGAATCTCGGTGACCACCACGACCCAGGCGCCGCGGGCGCCCTCCTCCTGGTGCCACTTGGCACGGGTGCGGAACGAGCCGCGCCCGGTCATGTAGGCTTCGGCGATGCTTTCCTTGGAGTCGATGATGATGCCGCCGGTGGGGAAATCCGGCCCCTTGACCCAGCGCAGCAGCGCCTTGGACTTGGCGTCGGGCTTCTCGATCAGGTGCAGCGCGGCGTCGCAGAGTTCGGCGGCGTTGTGCGGCGGGATGGCGGTAGCCATGCCGACGGCGATGCCCTGCGAGCCGTTGGCCAGCAGGTTCGGGAAGCCGCCGGGCAGCACGCTCGGCTCTTTCGACTGGCCGTCGTAATTCGGGCGCAGCTCGACGGCGTCCTCGTCGATGCCCTCCAGCAGCAGCCGCGCCACATCGGTCATGCGGGCTTCGGTGTAGCGGTAGGCCGCGGCGCTATCGCCGTCGATATTGCCGAAATTGCCCTGGCCGTCGACCAGCGGGTAGCGCGAGGAGAAATCCTGCGCCAGGCGCACCAGCGCGTCGTAGATCGACTGGTCGCCGTGCGGATGGAACGAGCCCATCACGTCGCCGACGATTTTTGCCGATTTCTTGAACGGGGTGCCAGGATCCAGCCGCAGCAGCCGCATCCCGTACAGGATACGGCGATGCACCGGCTTCAACCCGTCGCGGGCGTCCGGCAATGCGCGGTGCATGATGGTGGAAAGCGCATAGGCGAGGTAGCGCTCCTCGAGCGCGTCCCGCAGTTGCACTTCATGAATTTCAGCCGGTTCTACCGGCGGAATCAGTCGTTTTCCCATGGCGGGGGATTAGCCTCTGGCGCCGAATTCGACAAGAAACGAATCGCCATTGTCGCTGCGCCGCAGCCATGCGGCATGGCAAGACGTTGATAAAGCTGGCACTTTCCCGACATCCCCCTGGATTTGAGGGCAAGATGCCGCTGGCGCCATGCTGACAGGGCGTCTCCAATCCGGGGCGCCCATGGCAAGTTGCTTCCCCGGATACCTGATCCTAGATTGACCGGCCAACGTGTCCTCGCGCTCCCGGAGCTGAACGATGACCACCAGTGATGTCCGGCTCGTCGCCGTGCCGCTGATCGCAGCGGGGGTGGTTTCTGCGCTGGCCTGGAGTGCGGCGCTGCTGGCCATTCGCCGAAACATCAAGCGTCAGGATCGCCGTCAGCTTGCCAAGCCCGTGCCGGTGCAAGCGTCCCGGAACGACGTGACCGACGCCGAGATCGCGCAAGCCCTGAACCAGCTCAGCATTGCCATCGCCAGGCACGTCAACCGCGGTGCCTTCAAGAACCAGCCGGCGACACGGCAATCCGGCTCCTGATCTGTGGTTGAGGGAAGCGACCGAACGCGGACGGCGTCAGGCCGAACGTCCTGACGCAAAGCACTACTCCGCCGCAAGCCGCGCCAGATGCTTCGTCACCGCGTTGATAAACCCGTCGCGGGCGTCGGAATGGCCCTGGCCGCGCGGCTCCAGCACGTTGCGCAAGAGAAAGCGGCCGGTGAGGTCGAAACCGTCCTGCAGGTCGCGGTCGGACCAGGAGTTCTGCCGATCGGCATCGCCGCCGTCGCGCAAGAACGGCGGCAGCCGCATCAGCCGGTCGCGCCACGGCTCGCCGGCCGAACGCGACACCGCGCCGCCGGACTTCGGCGAGACGTAGATCAGGTCGGTGGTGGCGCCGGTGGCAGCGCAGTTGTCGAGGTCGAGGCCGAAGCCGAGTTCGGTGAGCATGGCGAGTTCGAACCGGACCACATGCAGGGCAGCCTCGCCGACATCGTCGAAGTCGTTCAGCGTGCGGTCCAGCATCTCGAAGAGGTCTTCATGGGGGTCGCGCTCCGGCAGCAGCCGCGCCAGCGCCGCCAGATGGGTGACGCCATAGGTGGCGTGGCTGGAGGCCAGCACGGTGGCGGCGCGCATGCGCAGGCCCTCGATCTGGTAATAGCCGAGATGTTCGTCGAGACGTGCCCGCCACACCGCATTGACGGTATTGCCGGGCTGCAGCAGCGGCCGCATCCGCGTGCCCGCCCCGCCCCTGACAAGGCCAAGGTGGCGGCCGTGGCCGCGGGTCAGCAGCTCAACGATGGCGCTGCTCTCGCCATGCCGCCGCACGCCCAGGATGATGCCTTCGTCGGTCCATTCCATTGTCTTAACAGTCTATCATCGACCCGGCCGCCGCGCGCGCGCCACGTGCAAATATTGCAGCGCCGGAACGTTTCCGGTGGCCACCGGTTGGGACCCTGGGGGTCCAATCTACGGCGGTGCAGCCGCGGCCCAACTTCAAGATCGCGACCGCTTGGCCGCCGAGGGAATGGTATTGACCGACATCGCACCGATCCGTCTCCCCAAGCCGCCGGGGACGGCACTCATCAACATGGCGGTGGCGGCATTGATCGTCACCGGGCTGTATTTCGGTCGCGAGATCCTGGTACCGGTGGCGCTGGCGGTGCTGTTCAGCTTCGTGCTGGCGCCGTTCGTGATCCGGCTGCAGTCGTGGCGGGTGCCGCGAACGGTTTCGGTGCTCGTCACCGTGTTCATCGGCTTTTCCGTGGTGTTCAGCCTCGGCGGGCTGATGGTGTCGCAGGCCAACCGGCTGGCGGAGGAATTGCCGGGCTACCAGCAGACGCTGCGCGACAAGATTCAGGGGCTGCGCGGCTTCGCCACCGGCGGCTCCGGCACGCTGGAGCGCGCCTCGCGCGTGCTGCGTGAACTCGACAGCGAATTGCAGAACCCTGCGGCCGGGCGCAGCGCCGTCGACGGGCTGCGGCGGCAGCCGCTGGACAAGCCGATCCCGGTGGAAATCCGCCAGCCCGATCCGGGCACCCTGACGACGCTGGTGGCGATCATCCAGCCGCTGATCCAGCCGCTCACCACCACCGGCATCGTGGTCATCTTCGTGATCTTCATCCTTCTGCAGCGCCAGGACCTGCGCAACCGCTTCATTCGCCTCGCCGGCTCCCATGACATGCAGCGCACCACCGCCGCGCTCGACGACGCCGGCCAGCGGCTGTCACGGCTGTTCCTCAACCAGATGATCGTCAACGCCAGCTTCGGCCTCCTGATCGGCATCGGGCTCACCTTCATCGGCGTGCCGAGCGCACCGCTGTGGGGACTGGTCGCCGCCATCCTGCGCTTCGTGCCCTATGTCGGCTCGGCGATCTCGGCAGTGTTTCCGCTGATCCTCGCCGCCGCGGTCGGGTCCGGCTGGGGCATGCTGCTGATGACCGTGGCGTTGTTTGCATCGCTGCAGCTGATCGCCAGCCAACTCGTGGAGCCGCTGGTCTATGGCCGCAGTTCCGGCCTCTCGCCGGTGGCCATCGTGCTGTCGGCGTCGTTCTGGACCTGGCTGTGGGGACCGATCGGGCTGGTGCTGGCGACGCCGCTCACCGTCTGCCTGGTGGTGGTCGGCCGCCATGTCGACCGGCTGCAGTTCTTCGACGTGCTGCTCGGCAACCAGCCGGCGCTGACGCCGCCGCAACTGGTCTATCAGCGCATGCTGGCCGGCGATCCCATCGAGGCGTCGCAGCAGGCGCAGACCTATCTCGAGGGCGCGCCACTGGAGACCTACTACGATAGCATACTGCTAAAAGGGCTGCGGCTGGCCGAGGCCGACGTGCGGCTCGGCCGCCTGCACGCCGACCGGCTCGAGCGCATTCTCGCCACGGTCAGCGAGGTCGTCGACGACCTCGAGACCCACGAAGACCGCATCCCCGAAGAGACGCCCGTGGTCGATGCGCGATCCGACCTGGCGCGGCTCGACGGCATCGTTCCCCTCGAGGAGCCCGCGCCATTGCTGGCCCCGTGGCAGGCGCCCGGCGCGGTGCTGTGCATCCCCGGCTCCGGCAAGCTCGACGAGGCGGCGGCCCTGGTGCTGGCGCAACTGCTGAAACGCCGCGGCATCGGCGCCACCGCCGAGACCGCCGACGCGCTATCGATCTCGCGGTTCTTTTCCCTCGACGTCTCGCAGACCAAGGCCTTCTGCATCTGCTACGTCGGGCAACCCTCGGATGCCATGGTGCAGTACGCGGTGCGCCGCCTGGTGAAGAAGAGCAAGGGCAGCCGCATCGTGATCGCCATGCTCGGGGGGGATCGCGAGACCCGACTGTCGTCGATGCGCGACGTCACACCCGCCGCCGGCAACTTTACCCATGTGGTGGATACGGTATCGGAACTGGCAGTCGGACGATCGTCATCCGCCGCCCTGACGGCGCTGGCCGTCGGGGTCGATGCGGCGCTGGAGCGTGCCGGCAAGGCGTAGGGCGCGCCTGAGTCCGGAGGGCGGCAAAGCCGTCGTGTCACGCGCAGCGCCGCCGGTGATGTGCCCACCATCGCAGGCATTGCACGTGAGGGGTGGGCACGGCGCAAGCGCGCCTTTGCCCACCCCTCGAGACTACTATAAGCCGATCAAATCTGCGCAAAGGTGCAGGTCCGGACATTCCCGAACCGACACCTCTTGGGCCGGCCAGCCTCAGCTTAGAACGTCACCGTCAGGCGCGTGTTGAAGGAACGGCCCGCGCCCGGGACATTATAGCCATAGGCCGCAGATGACCCCATCATCGAGACGATCTTGTAGTCGACCAGATCGGCGCCCCCCAACGGCAAGTAGTAAAACTGGTTGAACAGATTATCTATCCCGAAATCGAGTCTGACCGCCTGCCACTGGTAGCCGGTGCGCAAATTGAGCAATGCGTAGGACGGCGTGGTCAGTTCGTTGCGAACCTGGCTGACGTCGTTCTTCGATCCGACAAGTTGCAGTTCGATGCTGTTGTTCCAGCCACCGAGGGTGTGATCGAGCGCAAGCTTCGCGTTGATCGGCATCACATGATAGAGATTGATGCCGTCGGTCCGCTGGCCGCGAACAAAGCCGAGCTGGCCGCGGAACGCGCCGCGTCCGGTGACCGGATCGTCCCACAGCGCAAGCTTGCCATCAATATTCACGCCATAGAGCGAAGCGTCGTGATTGGCGAAGCGCAGATTGACGAAGTCATTGGTCGCAGTGACGTTGGCCGCGGTGCAGGCGGAAATCGCACAGCGATCGACGTCGATATAGTCCTGCACATAGCTGTAATATGGCGTGACCCTGACTTCCCAGAGCTTCTGTGCAGGATCGTGCCAAGCCGCGGAAAAGCTCGCGGTATGGGCCTTTTCCGGCTTCAGATCGACGTTGCCGACATAGCCGTTGCCGTCGCCGAACCAGCCGACCATGCTCATCGCCATCGCCGAGGTCGACCACGCATAGCGTTCATAAAGGTTGGGAGACCGGGTCTTGCGGGCGAAGCCCCACTCGAACTGGCTGACCTGGTCTGGCTCGTAGCGCAGCAGCGCCGAACCGTCGAGATTGACGTCGGTGCGGGCGCGATCGAGGGCGTTGAACGCCGCCGCGTCGGCGCCATAGCTCATGGCGTTGTAGCCCTGCACGTTGCCGGTGTTCATCCAGACCACATCGCTGCGCAACCCGACCAGCGTGGTCCAGGCACGGTCCCAGTGACGCTCCCATTCGGCAAAGGTGCCGAACCGGCTGCGCTTGCCATCGTTGATGTTGGTGAAGGTGTTCGGTCCCATCATCGTTGAACCCGCAACCGGACTCCACCAGTCGTCGAGCTGATTGTGGTAGAACTCGTTGCCAACCCGGATCAGGTCGTGCTGCGACACCGCGACGGTGGCTTTCAACGTATAGCCGACATCGGATCCCTTGGTATCCATCGGCATCTCGCTGACCTTGTCCGGCGCGATGAAGCCCATGGTGTGGCGGATCTGGTGATAGAAACCGGTGGCTTCGAACTTGCCCCAGTCGAACACACCTTCGTAGCGCCCGTTGATGAACGCGCTCTGGTTATAAACCATGTCCATGTACTGGTTGACGTAGCCCTGATACGGGATGAACTGCCCGCCGACCTGCACCGTGAACAGGTTGCCGAAGCTTTGCTTCGAGATGCTGATCGCGTGATTCTGGACCTCGTACAGCGTTGATTTAACCGTCATTCCGTTGGCGGCGCTGTAGTTGCCGGCGCGCGCCCAGCCGCCGGTATAGGTGACGCTGGTGTCCTTGTTGGCCAGCGTGGCAGTGGCGTCGACGCCATAGGCGTTGCCGTTGCTGCGGTAAAATCCGGACAGTCTGGCGCTCGACTGCCAGCCATCGCCCGTGGCAAATTGCGGCGGCGCCATGGTGACGTCGATCCGGGCGCCGATATAGTCGCCGCCGACGCTGACAGGTGCCACCCCGACATAGGCCTGCATCCTGGCGATCATGGCCGGATTGACGAAGGACAGCGGCGGATTCATCTCGTTGGGACAGGCCGGGCTGATCAGCATGCTGTTGATCGCGACCTGGACGCGATCGGCGCCGACGCCGTTGATCGCGGGCAGGCTCGAAACGCCGCCCGCCCCCCAAGCCGCACCTCCGGGAATGTCGTTCACGAGCGACGCGGAATCGCTGGTGCTGAGTCCGCGCGAATATGCTGCCTCGCCGGAAATCGTTGTGGAGTTTGCTGGCACCCGGAGGCCTTCACTGGGCGGCGACGCGGCCGGATCGGGTGCGCGTACCGCTGCCGCGCGCTCCCTGGAACGGCGGGACGGCGTCGCGCGCGTTTTCGGCCGCGGCTTCGGAGCATCAACCACCACCGCAGGAATAACGCTTGAGGCCTGCGCGTATGTGGGTGTCGGCGCAAGCGACGCTGCGGACAAGACCGCAAGCGCCATCGATGGCGCAAAGAGCGCGCTGGTGACAAGAAGGGAGCGACGAACGCTGATTGGAACGACGGATTTCATGGCTGAATCTCGAATGGGATTCGCGACGCAGCACTGAGGCTGCTCGCAAGACAATTGCCCGCAGAACTGCCGGGGAACGGTCAGGCCAGCGCGACAACAGCGAACCTCCGAATTCGTCGCGCGATGCCGCTGTCGCAGCCTCGGTAGCGGTAGAATTCGGCTTGTTACGCTGTTGCGGGTGGACCGCGTGCTGAATGAGAATACAGCACCGCCCCGTCGGGGGCTGGGACGGAAAACGGCGGTGCATAAGCGAGGACGGCAACAACTGGCGCTGGCCGGAAGGCCCGCGACAGCAGCGGAGGCGCCAGACTATGCGCAACCACGCAAGCGATGCATGTGAGATGGCCCGCCGCAAAACGATCGTGCGAATCAGAAGGGGATTGCTGGTCGAGTGAGTTACAAATCGACAACAGCCCCGATGGATCGAGCGGGCGGGCGTTTGCCGCCATCGAAACTGTCGCAAGCGAAGTCTGTAAAATCAGCGCGAAGGCGGCGAACCAAATCACCGCAAAACGAAAAGCGTTGGGAAAAATTCTGCCGGGAAAGCCGCGAGAGGGTGCAGATACATCTGCAATCGGGCGCCCCACCACTGCGCGTTCACGCGCTGCGCGATTCATCCTTTTACGGATGGATTGACGCTGGTGATGCCCCGTCCTCAATCTTTCCCCCAACCGTTGCCGGTGTTCCCTTACGCAACTAACCACAGATCAATTTCGACAGCAATGCACCGATCGCACGTAGTGCCATGAGCCCGATGCCCTTCGTAGCTCAAGCAGGAAGCACACGGTTTGATGCAACGCAAAGAACGCACGGCTACGGAAGTTGTATAGGACGCCTACCCCGTGAACCAGTTGGCCGCATCGCCGGTGAACGCAAAGTACAGTCCGCCGGCGGTCAGCGCGCAGGACACGATCTCGATGGCGCTGTCGAGTTGCAGCCCGTTGATACCGAGGATCTGCAGCAGCGACAGCACCGAGAAAACCAATGAAGCCACCAGCACCCAGCGCGGCCAGCTCTTGCGGGCGCGAGCGGCGTGATGCACCAGAAACACGAACAGCAGCAGCAGGCTGGCCGCGACGATGTTCGCCGCCATGATGGTGGTCTCGGTCATGTCGGCGTCGGGCGTGCGGTCCTGGAATGCAATCGACAGCGCGTCGAGCATCAGCGATGCGTACAGCAGGACTTCGAAGTAGAAGACGTTCTTCGGAACGGTCTTGAGAGCGGTCATCAGCGGTACGCTAGTCCTTGGGAAATTCGAGGCCCATTTCGCGGTAGCGGTTGGGATCGTCGCCCCAGTTCTCGCGCACCTTGACGAACAGGAACAGATGCACAGGGACGCCGGTGATCTCGGCAATCTCCTTGCGGGCGTCGGCGCCGATCGACTTGATGGTGGCGCCGCCCTTGCCGAGCACGATCTTGCGCTGGCTTTCGCGCTCCACGAAGATGGTCTGCTCGATGCGGATCGACTTGTCCTTGCGCTCGGTCCAGGTGTCGGTCTCCACCGTGGACTGATACGGCAGTTCCTGATGCAACTGGCGGAAGATCTTTTCGCGGGTGATTTCGGCCGCGAGATGCCGCATCGGCGCGTCCGACATCTGGTCTTCGGGATAGTGATAGGGACCGGGCGGCACCGCAGCCGCCAGCGTGCGGCGGAGATCGTCGACGCCGTCGCCGGTCATCGCCGAAATCATGAACGTCTCCTCGAACTTCATCCGCTCGTTGGCGGCGGCCGCCAGCTTCAACAGCTTTTCCTTGGAGACGATGTCGACCTTGTTGATCACCAGATACTTCGGGTGATTGACCTTCTCGAGCTGGCTAAAAATCGCCTCGGCTTCCTCGTCGATGCCCTCGCGAGCGTCGAGCAGGATGCAGACCAGGTCGGCGTCATGGGCCCCGCTCCATGCGGTCTTGACCATGGCGCGGTCGAGCCGGCGCTTCGGCAGGAAGATGCCGGGAGTATCGACCAGGATGATCTGGGCATGGTTCTCGATCACGATGCCGCGGATCAGCGCGCGCGTGGTCTGCACTTTTCGCGAGACGATGGTGACCTTGGAGCCGACCAGCGCATTCACCAAAGTGGATTTTCCGACATTCGGCGCGCCAATCAGGGCGACGAAGCCGCAACGCGTCTCCGCAGCGGGAACGTCGGGCGTCGGGGCGGAATCGGTATCGTTCACAGGGTCATCCATCATTGTTGTCGCTGCTGACGCCTTCGCGCGCCAGCATGGCGGACGCGGCGAGCTTCTCGGCCGCGCGCTTGCTGCCGCCGACGCCTTCTGCGGGCGCAAGCCCCGGCAGATCGACGGCGACGCGGAATTGCGGATCGTGGTGCGGGCCGGAGCGTTCGACCTCGCGGTAGACCGGGGTCGGCAGGCCCTTGCCCTGGGCCCACTCCTGCAGCACGGTCTTGGAATCGCGCAATGGGCGCGCCGGCTTGCGCATGCGCTCCAGCCAGTTGCGCTGCACGAAGCTCTCCGCGGCGGGATAACCGCCGTCGAGGAAGATCGCGCCGATCACCGCCTCGCAGATGTCGCCCAGCACCGATTTGCGCAACCGCGCACCGGCACCGGCGCCGACCGCGCCGAGCTTGATGCCGTCGAGCAGTTCGAGCGTGCGCGCCACGTCGGCGCAGGCTTCCTTGCGCACCAGTTCGGCCAGCCGCTTCGACAGTTCGCCCTCGTCGGCCTGCGGAAAGGCGCGGTACAGCATGTCCGACACCACGAGGCCGAGCACGTGATCGCCGAGGAATTCAAGCCGCTGGTAGCTCTCGGCACGGCTGCGCTGGGATTTCAGCGCCGATACGTGGGTGAAGGCGGTGGCCAGCAACAGCGGGTCGGTGAAGGTGTAGCCGATCCGCGTTTCGATCTGGGCGGCAGCGGCCTTCAAGGCGGCGCGGTTGCGCTTTTTTCGCGCAGCCGCGGTTTCCGCAGCGGCGTCAGGCAAGCTCACGTCGTCGGCAGTCGAGGGGGGCGCGATGTTGTTGGAGTCGTCCTTCATCGCACGATGGAAAAGATGCGACCCCAGCGCACGGCGGTCGGCCAGCGCCAGATCTGCCAGGCATGTTCGCCCTCGGCGATCGAGAAGAAGATCATCTGCGCGCGCCCGACAATGTTCTCGAACGGCACGTAGCCGACCGCCGACTGCACCCGGCTGTCGGTGGAGTTGTCGCGGTTGTCGCCCATCATGAAGAAGTTGCCGGGCGGCACGGTGTAGACATTGGTATTGTCGTAGAAGCCGTTGTCGACGCAATCCAGCGATTCATAGGTGACGCCGTTGGGCAGCGTTTCCTTCCAGCGCTTGACCCGCGCCGTGGCGTCGGAGCCGCAGGGATCCTCGCCGACGAAGTCGCTGAGGCGCTCGCGCTGCACCGGCTTCTCGTTGATATAGAGCAACCCCTCTTTCATCTGGATGCGGTCGCCCGGCAGCCCGATCACCCGCTTGATGTAATCGGTGCTGTCGTCCTTCGGCAGCCGGAACACCACGACATCGCCGCGCGCCGGCTCCGAGCCGAAGATGCGGCCGGAGAAGATCGGCGGCGACAGCGGGATCGAATAGTGGCTGTAGCCGTAGGAATATTTCGACACGAACAGGTAGTCGCCGACCAGCAGCGTGGCCTTCATGGAGCCCGACGGGATGTTGAAGGGCTGAAACAGGAAGGTCCGGATCACCAGCGCGATCAGCAGCGCATTGATGACGACGCGAATGGTTTCGCCGACGCCGCTTTCAGTCTTGGTTCCGGATGTCACGCTCATCGCTTTCCCGATTCCCGCAGCGTTTCCGCGCGGCTGGCAGAGGTGTCTCTCGCGGGTTGGTCCGCCCGGCAACGAGAAAGGCTCTTGATTCTGATGTCTAGAGCGAATGACGGCGCAAACCCAGAGGGTTCAGCCACATTCGATCCGGTTAGAAGGGCAACTGCGGCGTTTTAGACCGTTGTTCGCAGCCGCGCAATCAACGGCCCCGCGGAAACAGGCTAAACGCATGACAACTCAGTGAATTTTAGCTCCTTCGGCAAACCCGGAGGGGCTATCCGCCGAACCGCTCAACTGTTGCCCGGGATGACAGCCGAAATTATGACAAAAGCCTGCGCCAGCGGCCAGTCGTCGGTAATGGTGAGGTCGATCCGGGCCTCCATGCCCGCCGGGGTCAGCTTCTGCAGCCGGACCAGCGCCCCGCCGGTCAAAAGCATCGACGGCCGGCCGCCCGGCAGGTTGACCACGCCCATATCCCGCCACCACACGCCCTGGCGGATCCCGGTGCCGAGCGCCTTCGAGCAGGCCTCCTTGGCGGCGAAGCGCTTGGCATAGGTGGCGACCACCATCTTCTCGTTCTTGGCACGGCGCTCCGCCTTGGCGCGCTCGGCGTCGGTGAAGATGCGATCGAGAAAGCGCTCGCCATGGCGCTCGATCACCTTGGCGACCCGGGTGATGTCGATCAGGTCGGAGCCGATGCCGATGATCATGCCACGCCCTCGAGGTGCTTGCGGCCGTGATCCATCGCCGCACGCATGGCGCGGACGGTGGCGCCGAGTCCGACGAACAGCGCCTCCCCCATCATGAAATAGCCGATGTTGAGTTCGGCGATTTCCGGCAGCGCCGAGATGGTCTCGGCGGTGGCGTAATCGAGCCCGTGGCCGGCATGGACCTCCAGTCCGGCGGACTTCGCCAGTCGCGCGCCGGCGACGAGGCGCTGCCATTCGGTGCCGGCCCTGGCGTGTTCGCCGTCGGCAATGGCGTCGCACCAGGCGCCGGTATGCAGTTCGATCACCGGGGCGCGCAGTTTCGCGGCCATCTCGATCTGCCGGGGATCGGCGGCGATGAACAGGGATACCCTGACGCCGGCGTCGGCGAACCGCGCAATCGACGGCGCCAGCGATTCGCGCTGGCCGACCACGTCGAGGCCTCCCTCGGTGGTCAGCTCCTCGCGGCGCTCCGGCACCAGGCAGACCGCATGCGGCCGGGTCGCCAGCGCGATCCGCACCATGTCCGGCGTCGCCGCCATCTCGAAATTCAGCGGCTTGGAAATCTCCGCCTTGAGCCTGACCATGTCGTCGTCGCGGATGTGGCGGCGGTCCTCGCGCAGATGCGCGGTAATGCCGTCGGCACCGGCCTCGATGGCGGCCAGCGCGGCGCGGACCGGGTCGGGATGGCGGCCGCCGCGCGCATTGCGCAGGGTGGCGACGTGGTCGACGTTGACGCCGAGGCGGAGGGGAAGCGGTTTGGACATAAAGGACTCACGGAAGCTCGGAAGGATATTCGATCAGACTAGCATGGTGTCATTCCGGGATGCGATCCAGACGGCGAAGTCGGCTGGAGCGCAGACCCGGAATCTCGAGATGTTTTGAACATTTCGGGATTCCCCGCCCCTCCAATCGGAGTGGCTGAGGTTCGCTCGCGCTGGCGCGCTCTCGCCCCGAAATGACGGTTGTGGACGCGAATCCCGCGACCTACCCGTTGACCCGCTCGACCTTGGCCACCACCGCCTTGGCGCGGAGCTGGTTGATGATCGCGCTGAGATGCTTGAGATCGTAGACCTCGATATCGATGTTCTGCTCGGTGAAATCCGGCGAGCGGCGGTGCATGCTGATATTGTCGATATTGCCGTCGTGGTCGGCGATGACCTGGGCGATCTGCGCGAGACTGCCGGGCTCGTTGACGTTCTGCACGAACAACCGCGCCGGGAAGCGCTGCGGCGAGGATTCGTCGACGTCCCATTTGACGTCGAGCCAGCGCTCCGGCTCTTCCTCGAAATCCTTCAGCGCCGGCGACTGGATCGGATAGATGGTGATGCCTTCGCCGGGGGTGATGATGCCGACGATGCGATCGCCGGGCACGGCGCCGCCATTGGGCGCAAACTTGACCGGCAGGTCGGAATTGACGCCGCCGACCGAGATGATCGAGGTGAAGCGCCCGGCCCCGTCAGGCGTCTTGACCCTGTCCGCCGTGGCCTTCCTGTTGGTGGCAGCGAAGCGGCCGACGCGCTCTTCCTTGTAGTCCGGATACATGGCGCGGGCGACGTCGGCGGCACGCAACTCGCCACGCCCGACCGAGGCCATCACGTCGTCGATGGACGATCGCGCCAGCCGCGGCAGCGCGCCTTTCAACTGGTCGTCGGAATATTCGATCTTGGCGCGGACAAACAATCGCTCGACGATGCGGCGACCGAGGCCGGCATACTGGTCGCGCATCGCGGTGCGGGTGGCGCGGCGGATTGCGGCCCGGGCCTTGCCGGTAACCGCGAGGGACTCCCAGGCGGCGGGCGGCGCCTGCTGCGCAGCGGATGTCAGCACCTCGACCTCGTCGCCGTTCTGCAATTCCGACGACAACGGCGCAAACTTGCCATTGATCTTGCAGCCGACCGCGCTGTTGCCGACGTCGGTGTGGACGGCATAGGCGAAGTCGACAACATTGGCGTTACGCGGCAGCGCGATCAGCTTGCCCTTCGGGGTGAAGCAGAACACCTGGTCGTGAAACAGCTCGAGCTTGGTGTGCTCCAGGAATTCTTCCGGATTGGTGCTCTCGGACAGAATGCCGATGGTGTGGCGCAGCCAGGAGAAGGCGTTGGACTCGCGCTGCAGCATCTCGGTCGGCGACCCCTTGCCGTCCTTGTAGAAGGCGTGCGCCGCGATGCCGTATTCGGCGATCTGGTTCATGTCCTCGGTGCGGATCTGCAGTTCGACGCGCTGGTTGCCAGGACCGATCACGGTGGTGTGGATCGAGCGGTAGTCGTTCTGCTTCGGCGTCGAGATGTAGTCCTTGAAGCGGCCCGGCACCACCGGCCAGGTGGTATGCACCACGCCGAGCGCGCGGTAGCAGGCCTCCATGTCCTTCAGCACGACGCGGAAGCCGAAAATATCGGACAGCTGCTCGAAGCCGACCGACTTGCGCTTCATCTTGGTCCAGATCGAAAACGGTCGCTTCCGCCGGCCGCTGACCCGGGCGATGATGCCGTTCTTCTCCAGCTTCATGGAGAGATGGCTTTCGATCATGCCGATCAGGTTGCGGTTGCGCTCGGCCAGCGAGTCGAGCCGCTGCATGACCACCGAGTAAGCGTCGGGGTCGAGCACCTTGAAGGACAGTTCCTCGAGCTCCTCACGCATTTCCTGCATGCCCATGCGGCCGGCCAGCGGCGCATAGATGTCCAGCGTTTCCTCGGCGATGCGACGGCGCGACGCCGGCGGCATGAATTCCATGGTCCGCATGTTGTGCAGCCGGTCGGCGAGCTTGATCAGCAGCACGCGGACATCGTCGGCGATCGCCAGCAGCAGCTTGCGCAGGTTCTCGGCCTGCTTGGCCTCGCGCGACACCAGTTCGAGCCGCTTCAGCTTGGTCAGGCCCTCGACCAGCGCGCCGATCTCGGCGCCGAACAGCCGGTCGATTTCGGCACGGGTGGCCTCGGTATCCTCGATGGTGTCGTGCAGCAGCGCCGCCACGATGGTGGCATCGTCGAGCTTGAGGTCGGTGAGGATCGCCGCCACCTCCAGCGGGTGCGAGAAATACGGATCGCCCGAGGCCCGCGTCTGCTCGCCATGGGCGACCATGGCGTAGACATAGGCCCGGTTGAGCATGTCCTCGTCGGTGTTGGGATTGTAGGACTTGACCCGCTCAACCAGGTCGTACTGGCGCATCATCCGTGCGCGCGAGGTGCGCGGCACCTTGACCGGGGCAATGGCCGTCGTCTCCGGACCCGCGATCGCCGGGTCGGTCGCGACGGGCGACGACGGGACAGCGGCGACCGCCTCGGTCGCTGCCTGCATCTGCCCGGTCTTGCGGCGGTTGGTCGCCATCGATGCCTCGTTTCATCAGGCGCGGATCGCGCCCGTCTCGTCACCGCAACTTTGCCCTGAAAGTATCAAGAAAAGCAAAGGCCCGGACAATGGTCCGGGCCTTGAGCAAAACAGAACACCGTGAACGGAATGCAGCTTGCGCCTATTCGTCTTCTTCAGGCTGCTCTTCCGGCGGCGCCAAGCCCTCAAGGCCCTTGAGAAGCTCTTCTTCAGTCATGCGCTCGACCGCGACCTCGGTGTCATCCGCATCGACGCTGGCACCGGCCGAACCGATCAGCGGGATCGTGTCGGGCTCCGGCTCGTCGACTTCGACGAACTTCTGCAGCGAATGAACCAGCTCCTCGCGCAGGTCTTCCGGCGAGATGGTCGAATCAGCAATTTCGCGCAACGACACGACAGGGTTCTTGTCGTTGTCGCGATCAACCGTAAGTTGTGATCCTGAGGAGATCATCCGCGCCCGGTGGGCAGCCAGAAGGACCAGATCAAACCGGTTGTCGACTTTATCGATGCAATCTTCGACGGTGACGCGCGCCATTAACTGTCGCTCCGTGTGTGTGGGGACCGGATATGATGATTATTCGTGCTAGGTATAGGGGCTTGGCCCATTCCGCAAGAACCAAATTGCCAACTGGACAATCGCGCACCCTCTGATACGCTATTATCATACCCATCAGGGGACCCACAGGTCGCGGCTGCCGGCACCAGTTTAGAACGTCTCGAACACCAAAACGCTTCATTGCAACTGCAAATATAAGAGCTTAACGCTCCGGTTTCGCAATTTGCGATCCGGCCTGTTCGATCCGCCCCTTGGCGGCTATTGCTCTCGCCTCCTCTGCCGGCGGATTACCGCCGTGCCAAAACGTAAACAACAACAAACCACACGAGAAACTTGATGTCCCCTGCATCCAACAAGATCGCGCTCTTTATTGACGGCGCCAATCTCTATGCGACGGCCAAGACGCTTGGCTTCGACATCGACTACAAGCGCCTGCTCAAGGAATTCCAGAGCCGCGGCACGTTGGTCCGCGCCTTTTATTACACCGCGATCATCGAGGACCAGGAGTATTCGTCGATCAGGCCGCTGATCGACTGGCTCGATTACAACGGTTATACCGTGGTCACCAAGGCCACCAAGGAATTCATCGACGCCTCCGGCCGCCGCAAGGTCAAGGGCAACATGGACATCGAGCTCGCGGTCGACGCCATGGAGCTGGCCGAACATGTCGACCAGATCGTGCTGTTCTCCGGCGACGGCGACTTCCGCTCGCTGGTCGAGGCCGTGCAGCGCCGCGGCGTTCGCGTGACGGTGGTGTCCACCATCTCCAGCCAGCCACCGATGATCGCCGACGAACTGCGTCGCCAGGCCGACGTGTTCACCGACCTGATCGAACTGCAGTCCAAGCTCGGGCGCGACCCCGCCGAACGCCCTGCCCCGCGCGAGCCACGCCACGCGCCGCAGTTCCTGCAGCGTGCCACCACCATGGCGCCACGGGGCGATGACGAAGATTTCGAAGACTAAGACGCAACTCAGCAGACAGCAGCCGGCGGTGGTCGCCACCGCGATCTCCGTCGGCACCTCGACCGATCCCGGGCGCGATTGCCCGCTCTGCCCGCGTCTGATGGCCTACCGTCAGGAGCTGCGCGCGCGCGATCCTGGCGGCTTCAACGCGCCGGTGCCCTCGTTCGGGCCGGCCGATGCGGGATTGCTGATCGTGGGTCTCGCCCCCGGCGCGCAGGGCGCCAATCGCACCGGCCGTCCGTTTACCGGCGATTTTGCCGGCGACCTGCTCTACGCCACCCTGATCGAATTCGGCTTTGCCACCGGCACATTCGAGGCGCGGCCCGATGACGGGCTGACGCTGACCAACAGCCGCATCACCAACGCGGTGCGCTGCGTGCCGCCGCAGAACAAGCCGCTGCCGGAGGAGATCACCACCTGCCGGCCGTTCCTGATCGCCACCATGGACACGATGCCGCGGCTGCGGGCCATCGTGCTGCTCGGGCGCGTCGCGCACGACACCATGCTGCGCACGCTCGGCATCCGCGCGGTGCTAGCGCCGTTCGCGCACGGCGCAGTGCACGACGCCGGCCGCTTCAAGCTCTACGACAGCTATCACTGCTCACGCTACAACACGAACACCCGGGTGCTGACCCCCGACATGTTCCGCAGCGTGTTTGCAAGGGTGAAGGCGGATCTGGGGACGTAGCCGGCAGCGGTGCTGGATCTGTCACTACCCCTCATCCGACGCGGACTTCGTCCGCGCCACCTTCTCCCACAAGGGGAGAAGGAAGAAAGAGCGCCACTTCAAATCCGCGATCGTCGCCGGTCGCGATCCGATCTTGCACAGGCGCAGCTCTTCGAAACACGTTTTTCTGAAAGTCTGGCCGCGCTGACTAAAATTGATTTCGGCAACCGGAGATCAGGGGCTCGACGACGTCATGGCCTGACCGGATTGGCCTTCAGCCATGCCAGCACATCGCCGGCATTACGGTCGGGCGGGAACACCGGATAGAACACGTGGGTGATGCGGGCGTCGTCGATGATCAAAGCGATGCGTTTGATCAAAGTGAGATCGGCGACCTCCATGGTCGGCAGATCGAGCGCCTGCACCAGTTCGAGGTTGTCGTCGGACAGCACCGGGAACGGCAGATGCAGCCGTGCGGCCATCTCGGTCTGATAGGCATTGCTCTGGGTCGACAGGCCGAACACATGCTTTGCGCCAGCGGCCTTCAGCTCGGCAAACAGATCGCGAAACGCGCAGGCCTGCGGCGTGCAGCCGCGCGCCCCGGGGATCATGTCCCAGTCATCCACCAGCGAGACCCGGCCGGGCTCACCGGTGCGCGGATAGCCGAACACGACGACGCGGCCCTTCAGTTCGGACAGCACGACCGATGTATCGTTGGTGGCCAGCAGGCTGATGGGCGGGATCGGCATGCCCGTAAGATGCGCCGCGGCGCCGTCATCCGCTGGCGCCGGGATCTTGCTCCAGTCGACCTCGAGCAGGTTGGGTTGCTTCATCGATCGATCCTCAGCCCCGCGCCCGCATCAGGCGGCCCTTCTCGCGGCCCCAGTCGCGATCCTTCTCACTGGCGCGCTTGTCATGCAACTGCTTGCCCTTGGCCAGCGCCAGTTGCAGCTTCACCCGGCCGCGCTCGTTGAAGTACATTTTCAGCGGCACCAGCGTCATGCCCTGGCGCTCCACCGCACCCAGCAGCTTGTTGATCTGCTTGCGATGCAGCAACAGCTTCCGCGGTCGCTTGGGTTCATGGTTGAACTGGTTGGCCTGCAGATATTCGGGAATGTTGCAGTTGATCAGCCAGATCTCGCCGTTCTTGGGATCGGCGTAGGACTCCGCAATGGTGCTCTTGCCGTTGCGGATCGATTTGACTTCGGTGCCGGTGAGCGCGATGCCCGCCTCCAGCGTGTCCTCGATCGCGTAGTTGAAGCGCGCCTTGCGGTTTTCAGCGACCACCTTGATCGGGCGCTCTTTCTTTTCAGCCATCGTCAATATGCCCTGGGCGTCATCGCGGGATAGATAAACCTGATAACGCGCGCTTCAAGCGTGAGGCTTACGCCTTCTTGAGCAGATCGCGGATCTCGGTCAGCAGTTCTTCTTCGCGCGTCGGTTTCGGCGGCTCAGCCGGCTTCGCCGCGTCGTTGCGCTTCAGCCTGTTCATGAAGCGGATCACCATGAACAGAACGAAGGCGATAATGATGAAATTGATGGTCAAAGTGAGGAAGTTGCCCCAGGCCAGCACGGCGCCCTGCTTCCTGGCGTCGGCCAGGTTGGTCGCGGTAACCGTCTTGGACAGGCCGGTGAAGTAATTGGAGAAGTCGAGACCGCCGGTGATCGCGCCGACGATCGGCATGATGATGTCGCCGACCATCGATGTGACGATGGCGCCGAACGCTGCGCCGATGATCACGCCGACCGCGAGATCGACCACGTTGCCCTTCATCGCAAACTCGCGAAACTCCTTCAGCATTTCAAGCCACTCCTCTTCAATCTGACCTGCAGTATCGGTGATGACGGACATCGCGATCGTGTCGGCAATAGTGTCCGGGCAGCTCAGATAACGTCGGTCAGTTGATCAGTCCGGCATGGACCATGGCCTTGCGGATGACCGCGCCGGTCGGCGCCGTCACCGGCATCAGCGGCAGGCGCACTTCCTCCCGCACCCGCCCCAGCAGACCGAGCCCGTGCTTGGCGCCAGCCAGGCCCGGCTCCATGAAGATGGCGTCGTGGAGCGGCGTCAGCCGGTCCTGGATGGCCAGCGCGCCGGCGTAATCGCCCTTGAACACGGCGGCCATCAGTTCGGCGCACGGCTTCGGCGCGACATTGGCGACCACCGAAATGCAGCCATGGCCGCCCGCCGCCATGTAGGCGAGCGCGGTCATGTCCTCACCGGACATTTGGATGAAATCCGGCCCCATGGCATGGCGCTGCTGCGAGACCCGGGCCAGGTTGGCGGTGGCATCCTTGACGCCGACGATGTTCTTCAGCTCGAACAGCCGGCTCATAGTGGAGACCGACATGTCGACCACCGACCGCGGCGGGATGTTGTAGATCAGGATCGGGATGCCGATGGCGTCGTTGATCGCCTTGAAGTGCTGGTACATGCCTTCCTGGGTCGGCTTGTTGTAATACGGCGTCACCACCAGCACGGCGTCGGCCCCGGCCTTCTCGGCGTGCCTGGCCAGTTCGATGGCCTCCTTGGTGGAGTTCGAGCCGGCGCCGGCGATGACCGGGACGCGACCCTTGGCCTCGTCAATGCACCATTCCACGACGCGCTGATGCTCGCTGTGGCTGAGGGTCGGACTTTCGCCGGTGGTGCCAACCGGCACCAGGCCGTTGGTGCCCTCGGCGATCTGCCAGCTCACCAGGGCGCGAAACGCCGCCTCGTCCAGCGCGCCATCCTTGAACGGCGTCACCAAGGCGGTGTAGGACCCCCGAAACTTCGTCTTGGCTGCCATGGTTTTCTCCGAACGCGCGCTGCTTGGCCGTCTGTTTGAACCGAATGAACGAACCGCGAGTCATATCGGGTCTGGCGATCACGCGAAAGTCCTGCCGGTCGGGCCTGGGGCCGCGATTTCGCCGTGGTGCTGGCCCAAACTGCACCGACTTGGACAAAATTGACGTTTTGTCCATTATTTCAATCAAATACATCTGTGATTGACTGCGATTGCCTGATTCGCCGCGAAGGACCGCCGTGACGCGACTGTTCCCATCAAGGGCTCTGCGATCGACTGCGCTCTGCGGCAGCCTGGTGCTGCTGGTGGGCCTGAGCGCGCTGGCACCCCATGCCTGGGCCGCCACCAAGGTTCCACTGCCAAAACCACGCCCGATCGCCCGTGGCGCGGCGCCGAAGACCACGGCCTCGATCGCGCCAACCGCCAAGCCCGTACACCGGGACGAAACGACGCCGGCTCCGACGATCCAGCCGGC
>DATCUS010000287.1:0-9335 GCA_036561845.1 Tardiphaga sp.
GTGCCGCGCGCCATGCCGCCATTGCCGGAGCCGACCGTGCCCTTGGTCGCGGCACCTGCGCCGACCTTGGCCCCCGGTGCCCGGGCATTAAGTTCGGTGCCCCCGCTTCCCGCTGCGCCGCCCTGCTGCATGTTGCTGCGGCCCTGCACGGTGCCGCCGGTCGTTGTATCCGTTGCGGCGCCCTGCGCCAGAACCGGGCCGGCCAGCATGGCCGAAAGCGTGAGGGCGATCGCCGAAGTTTTCACAATCTTCATTCGAATCTCCTGAATCATCGCGCGAGGAAGGTGCCGCAGAACGCTGCGTCGCCCGCATTTTGCGGAACCGTCAATCGCGCGAACATGTGTCGCGGGCGACGCAGGCGGATGAGAGCCCCGGCATGTGTCGGGAGTTGAGATATAGCGCGGTCATTTCGCGACGGTTTTGTGCGCACCGTCTTATATGCGGCGACGCCGGGCCGCTGCCCGAGTCTGAACATGCGATCTGCAGGTACATTCGCTTTGTTCTGCTCACAACAGCCGGCTACTACCACCGGCCGGATGGCGCGACCTAAGCTTGCCGCAGCGAACGGTGAGCATGATGCGGCGAACGATTTTTCCGACGACACTTTCATTTTGCAGCGCACTGCTGACGATCGACGTGGCGAGCGCGCAGATGGCCCTGCCGGCCGCCAGGCCGCTCGATGACGCCGCGCTGTTCAAGCAGCAATGCGCCACCTGCCACACCACCAACTTCACCGACGCGCCGCGCCAGGGGCCGCCGCTGTTCAAGGTGGTCGGCCGTGAGGCCGGTACATATGACGGCTTCCGCTATTCGCCCGGCCTCGCACAGGCGCATTTCGTCTGGGACGAAAGCCGGCTCGACGCCTGGATCACCAATCCGCAGGCCGTCGTTCCCGGCGCCGTGATGGCCTATCGGCAACCGAAGCCGGAGGTTCGTGCCGCCATCATCAACTATCTCAAGGGACTGAACTGAATGGCCAAGCCCGTCCACTCGATGATCCGCGTGCTCGACGAAAAAAGGTCGCTGGATTTCTACGCTCGCGCCTTCGGACTGGAGATCGCCGAGCGGCTGGCGTGGCCCGATTTTGCGCTGATCTATCTGCGCCATCCCTCGTCGCCGTTCGAGCTGGAACTGACGGTGAATTTCGATCGCACCGAGCCCTACGTCCTCGGCGATGGTTACGGCCATCTCGCCGTCGTCGTCGACGACGTCGATGCGGAGCACGCGCGCTTCGAACGCGAAAAGCTGTCGCCCGGACCGCTGCGCGATTTCAAGCACGACGGCAACACGCTGGCGCGGTTCTTCTTCGCCACCGATCCCGACGGCTACAAGATCGAGGTGATCGAGAAGGGCGGCCGCTTCGGATAGCGCGCAACTATCAAAACAATCAAAAATATTGAGGGAGGATATGATGAGAGAAGTCGATCGTCGCAGCCAATACAGCCGCCGCATCTTTCTCCAGGGTGCGGCCACCGCGGTGCCTGTCGTCGCCGCAGTCGGGACCATTGGCATCGACGATGCCTGGGCCGCCGACGCCACAGCGCTTTCGCCCGCGACGCTGAAGACCATGGTGAAGGTGGCGCGCGATATCTATCCGCACGATTTTCTCGGCGACAGCTACTACATCACCGCGGTGAAGCCGTGGGACGCCAAGTCGGCGGCCGATCCGGCGTTGAAGGCGATGCTGGAGGACGGCGTGCGCCGGCTCGACCAGGATGCCAGGGATCGCCACAAGCTGGCCTATGCCCAGGTGCCATGGGAGGCCGACCGCGTCGCGCTGCTGCAGGGCATCGAGCAGACGTCGTTCTTCAAGACATTGCGCGGCGACCTCGTGGTGTCGCTCTACAACCAGGAAGCGCTGTGGCCGAAGTTTGGCTACGAGGGCTCCTCGGCCGAGCATGGCGGCTACATCAAGCGCGGCTTCAACGACATCGACTGGCTGCCGAAGGTCTGATCGGCATCGCGCAGCAAACAGTTGGGAGGATACAGCATGGCTAAATTCGATCTCAATGACGACGGCGTGGTGGTGATCGTCGGCTCCGGCGCCGGTGGCGGCACGCTCGGCAACGAACTGGCGCAGAAGGGCGTCAAGGTGGTGATCCTGGAGGCCGGTCCACGCACCGAGATCCAGGACTTCGTCAACAACGAGTGGGAAAGTTTTACGCAGCTGGCATGGACCGACATGCGCACCACCTCGGGCTCTTGGCGCGTCGCAAAAGACTTCGCCAACCTGCCGGCCTGGATCGTCAAGTCGGTGGGCGGCTCCACGGTGCACTGGGCCGGCGCATCGCTGCGCTTTGACGAGCATGAATTCCGCACCCGCAGCGTCTACGGCAACGTGCCCGGCGCCAACCTGCTCGACTGGCCGATCACGCTTGCGGACATGGAGCCCTGGTACGCCAAGGCGGAAAACAAGATGGGCGTGACCCGCACCAACAATATTCCCGGCCTGCCCGGCAACAACAACTTCAAGGTCATGGAAGCCGGCGCCCGCAAGATGGGCTACAAGGAGGTCCACACCGGCCGCATGGCGATCAACAGCGAGCCGCGCGACAATCGCGGCTCATGCCAGCAGATCGGCTTCTGCTTCCAGGGCTGCAAGTCCGGCGCCAAATGGTCGACGCTGTACACCGAGATTCCCAAGGGCGAGGCCACCGGCAATCTCGAAGTGCGGCCGGGCTGCATGGCGCTGAAGATCGAGCACGACGCGAGCGGCAAGGTGACCGCGGTGGTCTATGCCGACGAGGCCGGCAAGACCCAACGCCAGAAGGCCCGCATCATCGCGGTGGCCGGCAATTCCATCGAAAGCCCGCGGCTGCTGCTCAACAGCGCCTCCAGCACCTTCAGCGACGGCCTCGCCAACTCCTCCGGCCAGGTCGGCCGCAACTACATGCGGCACATGACCGGCAGCGTCTATGCGGCGTTCGAGAAGTCGGTGCACATGTATCGCGGCACCACCATGGCCGGCATCATCCGCGACGAGGCGCGGCATGACCCGTCGCGCGGCTTCCTCGGCGGCTACGAGATGGAGACGCTGTCGCTCGGCCTGCCGTTCATGGCCGCGTTCCTCAATCCCGGCGCCTGGGGCCGGCCGTTCACCAGCGCCATGGAGCAGTATCCGCGCATGGCGGGCATGTGGCTGGTCGGCGAGGACATGCCGCAGGAAACCAACCGCATCACGCTCGATCCCAAGGCCAAGGACAAGTTCGGCATGCCGGTCGCCAGCGTGCACTACGACGACCACCCCAACGACATCGCGATGCGCGACCACGCCTACAGGCAGGGTGCCGCAGTGTATGAAGCGATCGGCGCCACGGTAACCTATCCGACCACGCCCTATCCGAGCACGCACAACATGGGCACCAACCGCATGAGCGCCAAGGCGCGCGACGGCGTCGTCAACAAGTTCGGCCAGACCCACGACATCAAGAACCTGTTCGTCTCCGACGGCAGCCAGTTCACGAGTGGGGCAGCGTGCAATCCGACGCTCACGATCGTGGCGCTGGCGATCCGGCAAGCGGACCACATCGCAGGAGCGATGCAAAGGAAGGAGATTTGACGGGACGTTAGCAACCCCAAACTCGGTGTCGTCCCCGCGAAGGCGGGGACCCATACACACTGTCGCAGTGTTTTGCACCGGTGGATAAGGCTGTCATCAAACTCAGATGCCGTGGCTATGGATCCCCGCCTTCGCGGGGACGACACCGGAGAGGGCTGAGAGATCGTCGCCTACTCCGCTGCCACCAGCATTGGCGTGGCGAACGCAGCCGCCGCATTGCGCGATCGATAGATCAGGCACGAGCAACGCAGCAACGACGCAAAATTGCTGACCTCACCGCGATGGTCGAGCACCTCGTCGTGCAAGGTGGTGCAAAATTTCGCCAGGCTGAGGCCCTGCTGGGCGGCGATTTCCTCCAGCGTGTCCCAGAACGCCATTTCCAGCCGGATCGAGGTGCAATGGCCGCCGATCCGCAGCGAGCGGGTTTGCGATTCGTAGTCGCGCGACGGCTGGTGGGCGAACAGCGTGCACATGGCGTTTCCCCGTCATTTTTAGAGCTTTTCCAAACGATATACCGGGCTGTGCCCGGTCACAATATCGCGCTGTCCCTGTTCCGCGCGAGAACAGCGGGGAGAGACTGCTCCTGCCCTCCCTTTGCCCCGCAAAACCTCCTAAATTGGCGGTCCACTTCGCCGAGTCGCCCCATGCCCGTCCGCCAGCTGCCCGAAATGATCGTCAACCGCATCGCCGCCGGCGAGGTGGTGGAGCGGCCGGCCAGCGTGGTCAAGGAGCTGGTCGAGAACGCCATCGATGCCGGCTCAAGCCGCGTCGACATCTTCACCGACGGCGGCGGACGGCGCAAAATCGCCATCACCGACGATGGCGGCGGCATGACCCATGCCGACCTGACGCTCGCCGTCGACCGCCACGCCACCTCCAAGCTCGACGACGAGGACCTGTTGCAGATCCGCACCCTGGGCTTTCGCGGCGAGGCGCTGCCGTCGATCGGCGCGGTGGCGCGCTTGTCGATCAGCTCCCGCCACGCCAGCGAGCCGCACGCCTGGTCGATGAGCGTCGAGGGTGGCGTCAAGGCGCCGATCGTGCCGGCCGCGCTGACCAAGGGCACCCGCGTCGAGGTCAGCGATCTCTTCTTCGCCACCCCGGCGCGGCTGAAATTCCTCAAGACCGACCGCACCGAGGCCGAGGCGATCCGCGAGGTCATCCGCCGCCTCGCCATGGCCCGCCCCGACATCGCCTTCTCCATGGCCGGCGAAGAGCGCGCACCGGTAACGTGGGCCGCAGCGCTGCCCGGCCCGGCCGGCCAGTTGACAAGGCTCGGCGATATTCTCGGCGCGGAGTTTCGCCTCAGCGCCATCGAGGTGCGCAGCGAGCGCGAGGGCGTCGTGGTGGAAGGCTTTGCCGCCGCGCCGTCGCTGACCCGCGCCAACGCGCTCGGCCAGTATTTGTTCGTCAACGGCCGCCCGGTGCGCGACAAGCTGATCATCGGCGCGGTGCGCGCCGCCTATTCGGACTACCTGCCGCGCGACAGGCATCCGGTGGTGGCGCTGTTCGTGACGCTCGACCCGCAGGAGGTCGACGCCAATGTGCATCCGGCCAAGACCGAGGTGCGCTTCCGCAATGCCGGCCTGGTGCGCGGACTGATCATCCACGCGCTGAAGGAGGGCCTCGCCCGCGAGGGCCGCCGCACCGCTGCCAATAGTGACGGCGCGGTGCTGGCCTCGTTCCGTCCCAACTTCGCGCCGAACTTTCCGCCGCGCCCTGCCACTAACTGGGACTGGCGGGCGTCACCGTCTTATCCGGCAACTTATCCGACAGGTCCGATGCCCGCCTTCGTCGGCAGCGCGGCTTTGGCCGAACCCGGCCAGGCCGCCTTCGATGTCGGCGGCCCCTCCGCCGATGTGCGGTTCGAGGTGGCGCCCGATCCCGACCTGATCGACCGGCCGCTGGGCGCGGCGCGCGCGCAGATCCACGAGAACTACATCGTCGCGCAGACCCGCGACGGCATGATCGTGGTCGACCAGCACGCTGCCCATGAGCGCATCGTCTACGAGAAGCTGAAGGCCTCGATCGCCCGCAACGGCGTGCAGCGGCAATTGCTGCTGATCCCGGAGATCGTCGAGATGGACGAGGGCACGGTGGAGAAGCTGGTCGATCGCGCCGAGGAACTGGCGTCGTTCGGCCTCGCCATCGATTCCTTCGGCCCCGGCGCCATCGCCGTGCGCGAGACACCGTCGCTGCTCGGCAAGACCAATGCCGGCGCGCTGCTGCGCGATCTCGCCGAACACATGGCGGAATGGGACGAGGCGCTGCCTTTGGAGCGCCGGCTGATGCACGTCGCCGCCACCATGGCCTGCCACGGCTCGGTACGCTCAGGGCGCCGGCTGCGGCCCGAGGAAATGAACGCGCTGTTGCGCGAAATGGAAGACACGCCGAACTCCGGCCAGTGCAACCACGGCCGCCCGACCTATGTGGAGCTCAAGCTCGCGGATATCGAGAAGCTGTTCGGGCGGAGATGAATTGAAACCAACTCACAATCGTCATCCTGAGGTGCTCGCCGACTTAGGCGAGCCTCGAAGGATGCGGCAACGGGCGCTTGCAGCTCATCCTTCGAGGCGCGCAAGTGCGCGCACCTCAGGATGACGGCAGTGTATGTGGCCGCATCTACTCACTGGTACCTCGCGTTGCGCTCCAGCAACTCGATCGACACGCCCTGCGGCGCGCGGATGAAGCAGATGCGCAGGCCGGGCTTCAGGGTGAACGGCTCCTTGGTGAACTCGACACCCTTGGCCTTCAATGAGGCTGCAACCACATCGATGTCGATCACGCTCAACCCGAAATGATCGAGGCCCTGATACGGCGTCACCGGCGGCGGGTTGACGCCCATGTCCGGTGTCACCGGCGCAAGGAAGATGCGCCCGCCGCCGAGCTGCACGTCGACACGGCCCGGGGCACGCACGATCTCGGCGCCGAGCATGTCGGCAAACCATTGCGCGGTGGCTTCGACGTCGGGGGTGCGGATATGGACGTGATCCCAGGTGTAGTTCGGCGTGAGCGACATTGGCGTTCCCCGTTTGATTACTTGAAGCGCAGAAAAGTGAACTCGGTGTCGTCATAGGCGCGGCGTTCGAGTTCTTCAAAGCCTTCCGGCGCGACGAACCCCGCGGCCTTGTGCTCCTCGACCACCAGCAGCGCCTGCGGCGTCAGCCAGCCGCCGTCGCGCAATGACGCCAGCGCCTTTTCGGCGAGCTTCATGCGGTAGGGCGGATCGAGGAAGACGAGGCTGAACGGCTCGACCGGATGCGCCGGCCCGAGATCGGCGGCATCGCGGCGATACACTTTTGTCACGCCGCCGAGGCCGAGCGCCTCGACATTGTTGCGCAGCAGCGCGCGGGCCTCGGCGCCGTTGTCGACGAACAAAGTGAACGCCGCGCCGCGCGACACCGCCTCGATGCCGAGCGCGCCGGTGCCGGCGAACAGGTCGAGCACGCGGGCATCGAGCACAGGGTTGTCATAGGCATGGATCAGGATGTTGAACAGCGCCTCGCGCAAGCGGTCCGCCGTGGGACGGATCGCCTGGGTCTGCGGTGACGCAATGTTGCGGCCCTTCAGCCGCCCGCCGACGACGCGCATCAGGAGGCTCGCAAGGGTTGGAAAAGCGATGCCGCGAGCGCTGTGAGCCCCCCTCCCCCTTGCGGGGAGGGGCCGGGGGTGGGGGTGCAACAAGGCAAGGCCCCACCATGGGGACCCCCCTCCCCGACCCTCCCCCGCCTAGCGAAGCATCGCTTCGCGCGGGGGGGAGGGAGCACTTCTGCCGTCGCGTCACATGATCCCGCCATCAACATCTCGACACGCATGAACTACTCGTCGCGGGGCTTGATGTCGCGCTTGCCGTGATAGCCGCGCTTCGGGCGCTTCGGCGGGCCGAAGCCGGATGCCTCTTCCTCGTTGCGTGCGCGCGATTCCTCGGAGCCGGTGCGCTGCACCAGCACGCGGCGGCCCTTGCGGTCCTCCACGGTGGAGCGCTTGAACTCCGGCTTCTTGACGATGATCGGATCGTCCGACGGATCGCCCTTGCTGGGAATCTGCCGCGCGAAATCGGCGCCCGAACTCTCGGCGATCTTCTCGCCGAGCTGCTCGCGCAGCACGCGGGTCTTGACCTCCTCGACCTGGCCTTCTTCCAGCTCGCCGAGCTGGAACGGGCCGTAGGAAATCCGGATCAGGCGGTTCACCTCGAGACCGAGATGCGCCAGCACGTTGCGCACTTCGCGGTTCTTGCCTTCGCGGATCGCGAACACCAGCCAGACATTGGCGCCCTGGTCGCGTTCCAGGGTGGCGTCGATCGAGCCGTACTTGACGCCATCGACCTCGACGCCGTGCTTGAGCTGGTCGAGCTGGCTCTGCGTCACGTCGCCATGGGCGCGGACGCGGTAGCGGCGCAGCCAGCCGGTGTCGGGCAGTTCCAGCGTGCGGGCGAGGCCGCCGTCATTGGTCAGCAGCAACAGGCCTTCGGTGTTGAAATCGAGCCGGCCGATGGAGATCAGCCGCGGCAGATGCTCGGGCAGATGGTCGAACACCGTGGGGCGTCCTTCCGGATCGGCATGGGTGGTCATCAGGCCGCGCGGCTTGTGATACATGAACAGCCGCGTGCGCTCCGGCGCCGGCAACGGCTTGCCGTCGACGGTGATGACATCGCGGGTGGTCACATCCAGCGCCGGCGAATTGATGATGCGGCCGTTGACCGCGACGCGGCCCTGGGTGACCCACTCCTCGGCATCCCTGCGCGAACACAGGCCCGCGCGCGACACCACCTTGGCGACGCGCTCGCCGACCTTCTTCGGCACGGGCGGACGCGGCGGACGGCGCTCCTCGGGCTTGCGCTCGCGGTAATCGCCGCGGCCGCCGAACGCCGGACGCTTGGCGAAGATGCGGCTATCGTCCTCGTTCTCGCGGCGGGGACGCTCGAGGCCGCTGTTGTTGCGCGGATGCTCGTGAAAATCGCTGCTCGGACGCTCGCGCGGACGGTCGAATTTCGGACGCTCTTCACGGGGCCGCTCGAAGCGCGGGCGATCACCTTGCGGACGATCCTCGCGCGGCCGGTCGAAACGCGGCTTGTCGAAGCTGCGCGCACCCTCGCGCGCCGGACGCGCATCACGACCGCCCTCCTCGCGCTTCTGCCACGGTTTTGACTCGCCGCGATCGGGACCACGGCTCTCGCCACGATCAGGTCGATCGTTAAAGCTCTTGCGCGGACCGCCGCGATCCGGCGCGCCGCGGGAAAACTTCTTGTCGCCGAACTTCTTCGGCCCGCTGCTGAACGGCCGGTCGCCCTGCGGACGGTCGCCACGCGGACGGTCACCGTCGCGCGACGGGCGAGCACTGTAGGGACGATCACCCGACGGCCGCGGCCTGTCGTCGCCGCGGGGCGTATAGGGCCGCTTGTCGCCGCCGCCATCGCGCGGTGTGTGGGGTCGCTTGTCGCCAAATTTCTTGTCGGAGAAGCGCGCCGCCGGACGGCCCTCGTTGCGCGCGTCGTCGCGCTTGAAGCTGGGACGCTCGCCGCGCGGCGCATCACCGCGCGGGGTATACGGCCGCTTCTCACCGCCACCGTCACGCGGCGTGTAAGGACGCTTCTCGCCGCCGCCATCACGGGACTGATAGGGACGTTTCTCGCCGCCACCGCTGCGCGGGGAAAACTCCTTGCGCGGGCCGCGATCCGGACGATCGCCGCCAAAACTGCGCGCGGGACGCTCATCCTTGTTGAAACGCGGGCGCGGCGCGTCGCCATGGTCGCGGCGCGGGGCGCGGTCGTCATCGC
>DATCUS010000288.1:0-4908 GCA_036561845.1 Tardiphaga sp.
GTCGGCCACGGCTGCTGGCGCCGCATCGCTCAGCCGGTCGAGCCGGTTGTTGTCCCAGTCGCTGGCGTAGCGGCGGATGGCTGCGCTCAACGTGGCGATGTCGAGCGAGGCCAGCTCGTCCGGGATGGGATCGATGCCGACCACGTCATACAGGCGCCCCAGCGCCGCCTGCGCCTCGGCATAGCTGCGATAGCGCCGCAGGTCCGACTGCACCGCGCTCACCCGTGCCGACACCCGCTCCAGTTCCGACAAGGCGTCGGTTTCCGTGCGATTCGAGATCTGCTGGTAGAGCCGGCGATCGACCGTGGCGAGCTGGTCCGCCCAGCGATACTCCTTCACCGCTGACAGATATTGCTGGTAGGCAATGTGCAGCCGCGCCAGCACGGTCATGCTCAAGGCCTGGCGGCGGGTGATGGCGGTGTCTTCCGCGAGATGGCCGCGCTTGAGCTGCTCCGGGATCGACAGGATGCTGATCAGGTTGGCACTGAGCCTAACCGCGCCGCCGGTCCAGGTGTTGTTCACCAGATAGCTGTTGCTGTCATATTGCGGCCCGTAGGTGAAGTTGATGCCGGGCAGGTTGCGCGCCAGCATCTTGTGGGTCTCGTTGACGCTGATGCGCACCTGATAGCTGGCCTCGCGGACGTCTGGATTGCGCACCAGCGCCACTTCCTCCATCTGCCGGATCGGCAGTCGGGGGCCCTCGATGCGCAGGTTGCGCGGCACCGACAGGCTGAAATTCGTCCCCGGCGGCAGGTTGATCAGCGCCGCCAGTTCGGTCTTGGCGGCCGCCAGTTGAAACTGCACGAATTCGAGTTCGCGCAGGGCATCGAGCAGCGCCTTCTGGTAGCGCAAGGCGTCGACCGGCGATTTCAGCGCCTCGCTCTCCACCTTGCGCGAGGACTCCAGTGCCCGCTGCGCCGATCGCGTGCTCTCGCGAATGTCGTTGCTCAGCCGCTGCGCGCTGGCGGCGCGCCAGAAGGCGCGGCGGACATCCTGAAACAGCCCCTGCAGCACGCGGCGGCGCTGCTCCTCGGCGACCAGCACACGATCGGCCTGCTGCTTCGAATTGTAGTAGCTCACCCAGAAATCGAGAATGTTCCAGGAGGTGGTGAGATCGGCAAATTTCAGATCGCGGTCGGTCGAAGTCGACGGCTCCAGCGACTGCCTGCGGGTCAGAACCGAAACGCTCGAACTGGCCAATTCGTTGTCGCGGGTCGAGGCGCCGGCATTGGCGATCACCTTCGGCAGCAGGTCGAACTTGCTGATCTCGAAATCGCGCTGTGCGACCTGCCGCTCCATCAGCTTGACGCGCTCGTCGAGATTATAGGCCATCGCCCGGGCAAAGGCCTCCTCCAGGGTCAGCGGACGAGTCAGCGGCTCCTGCGCCGAAAACACGTCGGTCATGTCCTGGGCCGCCTCGGTGGCGCGCTCCGCATCGGTGAGTGGATGCGGCACGAATGCGCAGCCTGCAACGCCGACAGAGAGCACAGCCGCGCCCAGCAACGGTCGCAACCAGGCCCAAGGATGATCCGCCCGCCTCAAAATCATACGCCCCCACAGCGCCGCCACGCCCATTTAACGAGTCATTAACGAAAGAATATTTCAACCTGACATTGCATAGCAAGATCAATCACCCGCGAACCCGCCTGCCCCCAAAGATGGACGTGCAAAGTTGCAGTTATGCAACTATCGTCGGGCCGTCAGCGACGTCGCCCGCTTTTCACGCGCCGCTTTCGCGGATCAGCACAGCGAGAGCGGCGCGCCAGAGGCGACTGACAAGGCTGACGGACTCGCTGCGCAGGATGACAGTACCGCGCAGCACCCTGCCGGGAGCGGCACCGCCGGGATCAACCGCCAGCTTCAGCCGATAGATGGTCCGGTCCGGCGCCAGCTCGTCGCGCTTCTGCGCCCGGACGGCAATCGGCCCGCCGAGCGTCGATGCCAGCGCGGGTTCTGCCAGCAACCGGGTGCTCGCTTGCGCGATCTCCACGAGGCGCAGCGAATAGGTGATGCGCGTATCGGCCTCGGCAAAGAACGTGGCGGCATCGCCGACCGCAATGCGGTCGAGATCGACCTCATCGACATAGGCTTCGACGATCATGCCGGCCGGATCGATGACGGACATCAGCCGTGACTTGGCCGTCAGCCAGGTGCCGGGCTGCAATGCGTCAGCCACGTCGACGATCTGGCCGGTGACCGGCGCCGGCACATCGAGCCGCGATCGCTGGTCCTGCAGCGCACGATACTCGGCCTTCGCGGTCTCATATTCGCGCTCGGTGACCTGGCTGCGCGCCAGCAATTCCGCGCTGGCGCCTTTCGCGCCCATTTGCCATTCGAGAATCTCGATTTCCGTTCGCGACCGTCCGAGCCGATAGTCGAGATCCGGCGACGCCAGCCTGATCAGCGGCTGCCCCTTGTCCACCCTGTCGCCATCGCGGACCGCAAGACTGCCAATGCGGGCGCCGAATTCCGGCGCAAAGACATCGACGTGCTGCTCGCTCTTGAGCATCGCGGGCGCCTCCACGGCGGATCGCCACGGCAGCACCAGCAGCCCCAGCAAGGCGATGCCCAAAGCCGAGGTCAGGGCCGTCCGCCGGCTGAGGTGGATGTCGGCGCGCCTTTTCCACCACGTCGTCACCTCGCGCACCACCGGCATGACCAGGAAGTAGCCGACCTCCACGACCATCATCGCAACGCCGAGGATCTTGACGACGAAGTGATAGACGATCGCCGCGATACCCAGGAACAGCGCGAAGCGATAGGCCCAGGTCAGAAACGCGAACACCACCAGCAGGCGGCGCCGGTGTGGCGGCATGTCCTCGGGCAGGGGATCGCCGAGCCCGAGCAGGGTCTCGCGCAGCCACCATTGCGCCAGCGCGAAAGCGCGGTTGTGCAGGTTCGGAATTTCCAGCCAGTCCGACAGCACATAGTATCCGTCATAGCGCATGAACGGGCTGGCATTGAGCAGCACCGTGGTCAGCCAGGTCGAGGTCGCCACCAGGAAGGCGACGCTGCGCGCCGGCCCGTTCGGCAGCGCGCTCCATGCAAACAGCGCCAGCGCCGCGCAGGCCAGTTCGGCGCTGACGCCGGCCATGCCGATGGCCAGCCGCTGCCGCCGCGCGGCCAGCTTCCACGCCTCGTTGACGTCGGTGTAGAGCACCGGCACCATCACCAGCAGCGCCACGCCCATGGTCGGCACCCGGCAACCGAACCGCTTGGCCGTATAGGCATGTCCGAGCTCATGCACCACCTTGAGACAGGCCAGGGTGATGGCGAAGCCGATCGCGCCCTTGACCGAGAACAGATCGACGAAAGTGCCGAGGAAGACGTCCCATTGTCTCGTCACGCGGACCAGCCCGACCAGACCGATCGCCGCGATCAGCGCGGCGGTAAGCGGGCTGAACAGCCATCGCACATAGGGATAGGTCGCGGAGAGAAAGCCGTCCGGCCGCAACAGCGGAATCCGTACAAACAGATAGTTGTGCAGCAGCCATCGTCCCCAGCTGCCGCGCTGGCGCGCGGCCTTGCCGATCAGGCCTGCGGTGGCCGCCGGGCCGTGCACGCGCAGCAGATCGAAAGCGAACAGGAAACGGACCAGTTCGTCGACGTCCTGCGGCTCGACCTGCAGCGTCGTTTCAGCCTTGACCCGCGCGGTCAGCGCCGCGACCGTGCCGCTGTTCCAGCGCGACAGCAATTCGAATTCGCGCCAGCCGAGGCGATAGAACCGGTTGCTCGATGGATCGTGCAGCGTCCAGCTCGGCGAGCCGTCGAGCGCCGCCGGCCCCGGAAAGATGGCGATCTCCTCGCGCAAGGGCAGAAGCCCCCCGCCCGTCGCGGTCGATGCCATCGCCATCAGAAGCCCACGAACTGCCGCGCCGCAGCCAGCGGGCGACGCAGCAGATAGTAGAACAGCGTAACCTGGTCGCCATAGACCTTGGCCGTGCCCTTCAGTCCGATGCGCGGCACCCGCACCCCGTCCGCCAGCTTCGCCTTGAGCCGGTAGCCCAGCAATCCGCTGGACGACTGCGTCGCTTCATAACTGGCCTGCCGCAGACTGGCGCGCAGCGGCGCATCCGGCGCCACGTTGAGGAAGAAATCCACCCTGGCCCCGGGCTTCAGCGTGATCGCATCCGACACCGGCAGCCAGATCTCAAGTTCGGCCTGATCCGGATCGGCGATCTCGATCAGGCGCTCGCCGATCGCCACCGGACGCCCAATCCACGCATTGGGATCGTCGAACAGAGCGAGGCCGCCGCGCGTCGCGGTGACGCGGATGCGATCGAGCAGCGACTGGTTGTAGGTGACATCGGCGCGACGCTGCTCCGCGCGGCCCTTCAGCACAGCGAGCAAGGCGCGGCTCTTGTCGTCGAACACCGCCTGCTGCGCCGCCTGCCGATACTCGGCTTCGGCCACCGCCAGCGCCTTGCTGGCGACCTCGAGCTTGTTCTCGATGGCGCGCCGGTCGAGCACCAGCAGCACCTGGCCCTCCTTGACCTGGTCGTTGGGCTGCACCTCGAAACGATCGACGACGCCCTCGAGCGGCGCCCGGATGATCGTCGGCTGGAACGCAACCACCTCCGCCGGCGCCAAGGCCGACAGCGTCACCGGCAGCCACAGCGCAGCAATCGCCGCAGCCGCCACCGCCAGTTTTGCAAGCAGGCTGCGACGGCGCCAGGCGGCGAACCACGGGCGGTGACGACGACCGGACAGATGCGCCCATGCATGGGCGTAACCATCCGCAAGCTCCTGGAGCAGATGCCGGTCGCCCTCGCTCCACGGCTGATCGCGCGCGAACAACAGCGCCCCGAGCCCAGGCTGGCCTTCCCCTCCGAGCGGGACGAGCAGACCATGGGCCGGCAGCCATTCGGCCCAGGCCTCGCCCGGCGCGCCGTCGAGGCTGGCCGCGCC
>DATCUS010000289.1:0-1517 GCA_036561845.1 Tardiphaga sp.
GATCCCCCCGTCCGCCACGCCGGCACCGTGCTGCCCGAGGTGAGCGCCATCGCCGCCGACATGGTCCGGCTGCGCCGACACATCCACGCGCACCCGGAGCTGGCCTTCGAGGAATTCGCGACCGGCGACCTGGTCGCCGAACGCCTGGCCGAGTGGGGCTACGAGGTGCACCGCGGCCTCGGCGGCACCGGTGTGGTTGGCACGCTGCGGCTGGGCGACAGCGGCCGCCGACTGGGCCTGCGCGCCGACATGGATGCGCTGCCCATCCACGAGACGACCCAACTGCCCTACGCCAGCCGCCACGCCGGCAAGATGCACGCGTGCGGCCACGACGGCCACACCGCCATCCTGCTCGCTGCGGCGCGCTGCATCGCGCAGGAGCGCCGCTTCGACGGCACGCTCAACCTGATCTTCCAGCCGGCCGAGGAAGGCCTGGGCGGCGGGCACCGCATGGTGGAAGAAGGCCTGTTCGAGAAATTTCCGTGCGACGCCGTCTTCGCGCTGCACAACATGCCGGGCTTTCCCGCGGGCAAGTTCGGCTTCAAGCCGGGGCCGTTCATGGCGTCATCCGACTCCGTGATGATCACCGTCACCGGCCGCGGCGGCCACGGCTCCGCGCCGCATCTTTCCGCCGATCCGGTGGTGGCGGCGGCCCACATCATCGTCGCGCTGCAGACCATCGTCTCGCGCAACGTCGACCCGCGCGACATGGCGGTGATCTCGGTCGGCGCCATCCATGGCGGCGATGCGCCCAACGTGATCCCCGACGAGGTGAAGCTGCGCCTGACGGTGCGCGCCTACCGCCCCGAAACCCGCGCGCTGCTGCGCGAGCGCATCACGCAGCTGGTGCAATCTCAAGCCACCACGCTGGGCGTGAAGGCCGATGTCGACTACCACTGGCGCTACCCCGCGCTGGTCAACGACCCGGACAGCACCCGCTTCGCACGGCAGGTCGCGCTCGACTGGCTCGGCGAAGACGAGCTGCTGGGCGAACTCGAACCGCTCACCGGCAGCGAGGACTTCTCCTTCATGTTGCAGCACTGCCCCGGCAGCTACCTGATCGTGGGCAACGGCGAAGGCGAAGGCCACAGCACCGGCGGCTGCATGGTCCACAACCCGGGCTACGACTTCAACGACGCCATCCTGCCGACCGCCGCGAGCTATTGGGTGCAACTGGTGCGCCGCTTTCTTGCGCCGGCCGCCTGAACCGCCTCGTCGCCTTTCCCTCCTCTTCGATTGCCCGTCTCCATGAACACCCGCACCGCCCTCCCCGCCCACAGCGCGCGCCGCCGCCTGCTGTCCGTCCTCGCGCTCGCCGCGTCGCTCGCCATGCTGTCGAATACACCGGCATGGGCGCAGGCTTACCCCGCCAAGCCGATCAGGATGGTGGTGGGCTATGCGCCGGGCGGCTCGGTCGACATGGCCGCACGCATCGCGGCCGACGTGATCGCTGCGCAGCTCGGCGCGACCGTGGTGGTCGACAACCAGTCCGGTGCCGCCGGTACGGTGGCGGCGCA
>DATCUS010000290.1:0-23414 GCA_036561845.1 Tardiphaga sp.
GATCAGCGCCACGGCCAGCGCATAGAACGCCGCCAGCGCCGGCTGCGTGCGCGCGCCGAACAGCAGCGCCGTGGACTTGATGCCGATCAGCGCGTCATCCTCGGTGTCCTGGTGGGCGTAGATCGTGTCATAGCCGATCACCCAGGAGATCGAGCCGGCATAGAGCAACAGCGCGGCAGCATCGATGCGGCCGAACTGCACCGCAAACCCCATCAGCGCGCCCCAGGAGAACGCCAGCCCGAGCACGATCTGCGGCCAGTAGGTGATCCGCTTCATGAACGGATAGGCGGCGACGATGACCAGCGAAGCGATGCCGGTGGCAATCGCGAAGCTGTTGAACTGCAGCAGGATGACCAGTCCGATCAGCGCCTGGATGACCAGGAACGCGGCGGCCTTGGTGACGCTGACCTGCCCGGCCGGAATCGGCCGCGATCGCGTGCGCTCCACTTTCGCATCGAGATCGCGATCGGTGATATCGTTCCAGGTGCAGCCGGCGCCACGCATCACGAAGGCGCCGACGAAGAACAGCACGATGTTCGCGGGAAGCTGGCTGACGTCGCCTGCGACGCCCGCGGCCAGCGCCGCCGACCACCAGCACGGCATCAGCAGCAGCCAGGATCCGATCGGCCGATCGAAGCGCGCCAGCCGCAGATAGGGCCGCGACCACAGCGGCGCTACGCGATCGACCCAGTTGCCGGTCGCATCGGCAACGCTGGCGGCCGCGTCGCTCATCGGAGCGCGATCATCGGGTGAGCACGTTGCCGTTCAGCGTGTCGAACGTGCTGCCGCCGCGCTTGGCGGCGGTGGCTTCCGGCATCGCTGCCGAGGAGCCGAGCACATCCGCGAGGCTCGGCGCTGCCGGCCCGCGCTGCTGCACTTGCTGGGCCGCGTTGCAGACCTGCGCCAGCATCTTCTCGGTGTTCTTGTGGCCGGACTTCATCTGCTCGCCGACATTCGGCGGGATGCCGCATTTCTGCGCGTTGGCCTCGATGTACTTGATCATCTTGACCTCGCTCTGCGCGAAGTTGCCGATCAGCTTGCAGGCCTCCTGCGGCGGCGCGTGGCGCGCGCTGGCCGCCTTGATCGCCAGCCCGCGCTTTTCCGCGTCCTGGCGCAGCGGCAGGAACTGCTTCATGCAGTCCTCGCCGCCGGGGGGGCCGGCCTGCGGACCCGGCTGGGAAAATGCGCCAACCGGCGGTGCGCCGGTCGCCGGAAACGCGCTGGGCGCACTGGCCGCCGCGGCGCCATTGACCGGGGGAAATGGCGAGGCAGCCGGAGCGCCGTTGACCGGCGGGAACGGCGAGGCGCTGGCTGGCGCAGCAGTTCCGCTCGGCAATGGCGCCGGGAACGCGCTCTGAGCACGAAGCTCGACGGCCTGGACGGCCAGTACCGCCATGGTCAACGGCACGATCAGATAACGGATGAGCAAAGGTCTTCCTCCGGCAAGGTCCACGCGTCCCCGAGCCCTTTTGAAAGGCAATGTTGTTTCGGGGCCTTTTACGATTCCCGCCAGCCCTTAACAACCCGTGGAATTTGGCAACAGCACGGCGCAATGCGGTATCGGACGGTGATAATTGGCCGCAGTTGGGCTAATGCTCGCCTCCCCGATGGAAACTGACCGATGCCGCAAGCCGATTTCCGCAGCCCCCGCCTGTTCGTCGACGCGCCGTTCGCGCCTGACGGCGGCCTCGCGTTGGACCGCAGCCAGAGCAATTACCTCGGCAATGTGCTGCGGCTGGGCGCCGGCGACCAGGTGCTGGTGTTCAACGGCCGCGACGGCGAATGGCGCTCGGCCATCTCCGGCGGCAAGCGCGCGGACCGGCTGACCCTGCTGGCGCAAAGCCGGCCGCAGGACCAGTTGCCGGACATCACCTACCTGTTTGCGCCGCTGAAACATGCCCGCCTCGACTACATGGTGCAAAAGGCCGTGGAAATGGGCGCCCGGGCGCTGCAGCCGGTCATTACCCGCTTCACCCAGGTGTCCCGGGTCAATACCGAGCGGATGCGCGCCAATGTGGTGGAAGCCGCCGAACAATGCGGCATCCTCAGCATCGCCGGCGTCGGCGAGCCCCTGGCGCTGGACAAATATCTGGGCCAGCGCGACGGCGCGCGGCTGCTGGTGTTCTGCGACGAGGAGGCCCCGGTAGCCGATCCTGTAGCGGCGCTGGCCGGCGCCCGCGACCGTGCCGGGCACGGCATCGACGTGCTGATCGGGCCCGAGGGCGGCTTCGCCGAGCCGGAGCGGGAGTCCCTGCTGCGGCAGCCCAATATCCTGCGGCTGGCGCTGGGACCGCGCATTCTGCGCGCCGATACCGCCGCCGTGGCTGCCCTGACCCTGGTGCAGGCCTCTCTGGGCGACTTTGCGGTAACCAAGTAGGAAGACGGGCTGGAATCCTGACCCGGCATTAAGCCACTTGGCCGATGGTGGGTCGAAACTCCCCGCTGGCCATGTTAAGGGGCTGCGCCGACTGACACTTTGGAACTGCTGGACCTTGAGATGACCGAAACCGCCGCCCCACGCGCGACCGGATCCGCCGCATGGGCGGAGGCGCTGCTGCAATCGTTCGCCCAGGCCGGTTACCACCAGGCCGAGCCGGCGATCCTGCAGCCGGCCGAGCCGTTTCTCGATTTGTCCGGTGAGGACATCCGCAAAAGCCTGTATCTGACCACCGACGCCTCCGGCGACGAGTTGTGCCTGCGCCCGGACCTCACCATCCCGGTCGCCCGCGACTATCTCGCCTCGGCCCAGGCCGGACAGCCGGCGGGGTTCTGCTATCTCGGCCCCGTGTTCCGCTATCGCCAGGGCTGTCCGAGCGAATTCCTGCAGGCCGGGATCGAATCCTTCGGCCGCAAGGACAGCGCCGCCGCCGACGCCGAAATGCTTGCGCTCGGCCTTGAGGCCACCGCCGCCTTCGGCTTGACCGACGTGGACATCCGCACCGGCGACGTGGCGCTGTTCACCGCGCTGATCGACGCCCTCGACCTCTATCCGGTGTGGAAGCGCCGCTTGATCAAGGATTTCAACCGCAAGGGCGATCTCGAGATGGATCTCGGGCGCCTGACGCTGGCGGAAGCGCCGGCCCGCAACGAATATGAAGGCGTGCTGGCCGCACTGGCCGGCTCCGACCGCAAGGCGGCACTGGCGCTGGTCACCGACCTGATGTCGATCGCCGGCGCCAGCAATGTCGGCGGCCGTTCGGTGGCGGAGATCGCCGACCGCTTCCTCGAACAGTCCACCCTGAAGGGCGGCGCCCTGCCCCGCGAGGCACTGGCGCTGATCAAGCGCTTCCTCGCCATCTCGGGCGATCCCGACGACGCGCTGGCGCAGCTGCGCGCGCTGGCCGCCGACGCACACCTCGACCTCACCGCGGCCATCGACACCTTCGAAAGCCGCATCGGCTTCATGGCCGCCCGCGGCATTGATACCTCAAAGATCCGCTTCGCCACCTCGTTCGGCCGCGGCCTCGACTACTACACCGGCTTCGAGTTCGAGCTGCACCGCAGGGGCGACGGCATCGAGCCGCTGGTGGCCGGCGGCCGCTATGACGGGCTGCTCTCCCAGCTCGGTTCCGCCGCGCCTATTCCCGCCGTCGGCTTCTCGATCTGGATCACAGCTTTGACACAGGTTCGCCGCAACGCGTCCGCAAGCGAATTCGCGGGGAGCGTGCCATGACCGCGCCATTCGTTCTCGCCGTTCCCTCCAAGGGCCGGCTGCAGGAAAATGCCGAGGCGTTCTTCGCGCGCGCCGGCCTGGCCCTGGCCAAGCCGGGCGGCGCCCGCGACTATCGCGGCACCATCCCCGGCCTCGACAATGTCGAGATCGCGTATCTCTCTGCCAGCGAGATCGCCTCGCAGCTCGCGCGCGGCGCGGTGCATCTCGGCGTCACTGGCGAGGACCTGCTGCGCGAGAGTATCGTCGACGCCGACAAGCGCGTCGCGCTGATCGAGGGCCTCGGCTTCGGCAGCGCCAACGTGGTCGTCGCGGTGCCGCAGTCATGGATCGACGTCCGCACCATGGCCGATCTCGATGACGTCACCACCGGCTTTCGTGCCCAGCACAACCGCCGCATGCGTGTCGCCACCAAGTATATCAACCTGACGCGCAACTTCTTCGCCTCACACGGCGTGGTGGATTACCGCATTGTCGAGAGCGCCGGCGCCACCGAGGGCGCGCCCGCCACCGGTACCGCCGAGATGATCGTCGACATCACCACCACCGGCGCTACCCTCTCTGCCAACGGCCTCAAGGTGCTCGACGACGGCGTGATCCTGCGCAGCCAGGCCAATCTGGTCGCCTCGCGCGACGCCGACTGGAACGACGGTGCGCGCGAGACCGCGCGCATCATCCTCGACCACATCGCCGCCCGCGCCCGCGCCAGCAAGTACAAGGAAGTCCGCACCCGCTTCGCCGGCTGCGACGCCGCACTGCTGGCCGAGGCGCACAACCGCTTCGGCGTAGTGTCGCCGTTCGGCGGGCCGACCTCGTCGGGCATGATCACGCTGCACTGCCCGCCGGCGCAGATCTATGCATTGGGCAGCTTCCTGCGCGACCGCGGTGCCGATACGGTATCCGTGGCTTCGCTCGATTACGTACTCGACCGCGCCAATCCGCTGTTCGCCAAGCTCGAGGCGTTCCTGCGACCGTAGAGCGCAAATGGCCGGCCTTGCTGGCGACAGTGCATCGCCGTAACCATATGTTGCTGCATGTTATGGATTTTGGGACCTGATCGATGATGCTGGGCAGTGACGTTTCTGGCTTGGCGACCGACCCCGCGACTGCTGCGTCGCAGGGGTTGTCGATTGTCGTGCCGATCTACAACGAAGCCCCTGGCCTCGCCTACTTCCATGAGCGGCTGGGCGCTCTTGCGACGACGCTGAAGCAGCGCCACGGCCTCGCCTGCGAAGTCGTCTATGTCGATGACGGCAGCGCCGACGGCACGCTGGCGATCGCCCGCGCGTTGCCGGCGACTTCGCTCGACGTACAGATGGTGTCGCTGTCGCGCAATTTCGGCAAGGAAGCCGCCCTGATGGCCGGGCTCGACCATGCCACCCGCGGCGCCGTGCTGTTCATGGACGGCGACGGCCAGCATCCGCCCGAACTGGTCGAGCAACTGGTGCGGCACTGGATCGTCGAAGGCTATGACGTGGTCTATACGGCGAAGGCGCATCGGGACAACGAGTCGTTTCTGCGCCGCCAGGCGGTGCGTGGCTTCTACGCGCTGATCAATTGGGGCGCGCGGCAGAAGATCCCGGAAGACGCCGGCGACTTCCGCCTGCTGTCGCCGCGCGCTGCAGCCGCCTTGCGGCAGTTGCCGGAGCGCAACCGCTTCTTCAAGGGCCTCGCCACCTGGATCGGTTTCCGCCAGTTGCGCGTCGACTACGAACCTGCCGCGCGCGCCCATGGCGTCACCTCTTTCAACCCCAGCCAACTGATCGGCCTGTCGATCGAGGGCCTGACCTCGTTCTCGGTGGCGCCATTGCGCTTCGCCAGCCTGCTCGGCCTGCTGCTGGCGTTCGGCGCCTTCCTGTTCGGCCTGTCGATCCTGTGGGAAACCTGGATCAGCGGCAAGTCAGTGCCCGGCTATCCCTCGCTGGTGGTCGGCCTGATGACCATCGGCGGCGTGCAGTTGATCATGATCGGAATCATGGGCGAATATATCGGCAAGATCCTCTCGGAGCTGAAAGCGAGGCCGATCTACTTCGTTGCCGAGCACAGCATGAAGCGCACCGCAACTGACGCCGCCATCAGCGTCAGCGACCGGACCGCAGCCGAATGACCGACGACGCGCCGCGCCGGATCTGGCTGTGCGCCGACGATTACGGTCTCAGCCCCGGCGTCAATCGCGGCATCCGCGAACTGATCGCCCGCGGCCGGCTCAACGCCACTTCCGTCATGGTGGTCGGGCCGGCCATCGGTCGCGATGAGGTCAGCGCGCTCAACGAGGCCGTGGCCAGCAGCCCGCGCTGCGCCATCGGCCTGCATGCCACGCTGACCGCACCGTTCTATCCGCTGACCATCAACTTCAGACCGCTGCAGGGTGGCCTGTTCCTGCCGCTCGCCAGCAAGCTGCGCAGCAGCATGCTGCGGCGGCTCGATCCGGAAATGATTCGCGCCGAGCTGAGCGCGCAGATCGCCGCTTTCGCGAACCTGTTCGGACGTCCGCCGGACTATATTGACGGCCATCAGCACGTGCAGATTTTCCCGCAGGTGCGCGATGCATTTCTGGCCGCGGCCAAGACCCAGGCGCCCGACGCCTGGGTGCGCCAGTCCGGCCGCATCCAGCCGCTGATGCAGCGGCTCGCCATGCCCAAGGCGATGCTGCTGGATACGCTCAGCGCCGCGTTCCGCAAGCGCGCCGCGCGCCACGGCGTCGCCTTCAATCCCGGCTTCGCCGGCGCCTATGACTTTGTACGGGAGGCGGATTTCGGCAGGCTGATGGGCAGCTTTCTGCACGGCTTGCCGGACGGCGGACTCATCATGTGCCACCCCGGCTTTGTCGACGATCTTCTGGTCAGCCTCGACCCGCTGACCGAGCAGCGTGAGCGCGAATATGCGTTCCTGGCCAGCGACGACTTTGCGCGGCTGCTCGACGCGAACAAGGTTACATTGAGCTGACACCGGCCGCTATCGCCCGTGCGGTCGTTATGTCGCATACTGAAATTTAATCCGGGCGGCACTATTCGCGACACAAAGCGTCACTACATCTCCCACGCGCTGCCACAGCGCGCTTAGTGCAAGCCGGAGGACGCCATGACACCGCAGGAACGCCAGTTGGTTGACGATCTGTTCGACCGGCTCAGCAAGGTCGAAGCCGCGCCGCGCGACCGCGATGCGCTCAACGCCATTGCCGAAGGCCAGCGCCGCGCACCCAACGCCATCTACGCGCTGGTGCAGACCGTGCTGCTGCAGGACGAGGCGCTGAAGCGCGCCCATGACCGCATCACCGAACTGGAAGGCAGCGGCGCGCCCGAACAGGCGCCGCCCGGCGGCTTCCTCGATTCCATGCGCGACGCGCTGTTTGGCCAGAGCCAGCCCGCCTCCCGCGGCTCGGTGCCCAACGTCCCGCCCCCGAGCAGCCGCCCGGCCTGGAATACCGGGCAGGTGATCGGCCAACCACCCGCGCAGGGTGGCTATGGCCAGGGGCAGTATGGACAGCCCCCGGGCTACGGTCAGGCGCCGGGTTACGCCCAGCCGCAGGCGCCTGCCGGCGGCGGTTCGTTCCTGGGCACCGCCGCAGCTGCTGCGGCCGGCATGGTCGGCGGCTCGCTGCTGCTCGGCAGCATCCGCTCGATGATGGGCGGCGCCGGCGGTCACCAGAGCTTTGGCGACAGCGCCAATGCCGGCGAGAGCAGGACTCCGTGGAGCTCGGATTCCTACGGCGGCAATCTGGCGCGCGACGCCGGCGTCAACGACATCGGCTCGTCCGGCCAGCGCGCCGGCTCCTTCGATCAGGCGCAGGCCGACATCGATCAGGACCAGGATCAGGACCAGGACGATCACGACGACATGGACATGGATTCCGACGATTTCGGCGGCGATTCCGACACCGCCTGATCGGTGTCCGCGGCGAACACGAAAACGGCCGCTCCATGGAGCGGCCGTTTTGCTGCTATGGTGAATGAATTCAGATCACGATGACCCGCGCGCCGACATTGACCCGGCCATAGAGATCGATCACGTCCTCGTTGCGCATCCGGATGCAGCCGGACGAGACGTTGGTGCCGATGGTCCACGGCTCGTTGGAGCCATGGATGCGGTACAGGGTCGATCCGAGATACATGGCCCGCGCCCCGAGCGGATTGGCCGGACCGCCCTCCATGTGCCGCGGCAGATCGGGGCGACGCAGCAACATTTCCGGCGGCGGCGTCCAGGCCGGCCATTCCTTCTTGGCGGTGATGGTCTTCACGCCCGACCAGGTGAAGCCGGGCTTGCCCACGCCGATGCCGTAGCGCATCGCGCGGCCGTCGCCCTGCACCAGGAACAGGAATTTGTTGGGCGTATCGACGACGATGGTGCCGGCGCTTTCCTTGCCGGAATAGGCGACCATCTGCGGCTCGTATTTCGGGTCCATGGCCGGACGTGCCGGATCGCTCAATTCTTCCTGCTGCAGCATGCCCTGCTGCTGCGGCAGCAGCGCGCGCTGCGGTTCGTAGGAGCGCTGGTACTGCTGCTCGGACGGCCGCTGCTGATAACGTTCGCTTGGCGGCGGCGCGTCGCTGAACAGGAATTCGATGAAGCCGCCGCCCATGCGGGGGCGTTCCGCATAAGCGACACGCTGTGGCGCAGCTTGCGGACGATCGGCGTAAACCACGGCGGGTTCGGCGAATGGCGCCGCGGCATCAAGCGCTGCGGCCTGCTGGAATCCAGCGCCGAAACACGACGCGCTGGCAAGGAATGCGACGGATAATTTTCTGAACATCGACGTACTCTGCACTGTTTCGTCTTGGACACGCGCCCGACAGGAGAGCGCCTTGCACGCAGTGATATGAAATCAAAACCGCATCGGTTTGGTAAACGGAAGCGGTATTTCGATTCACCACGTCGCAAGTTGCGCCTGTTCCGAAGAGTAGCGTTTATTTTCGATGAACACGGATTCTGCATGGTTAACCGTTGATGAGCGCGTGATGAACGGTGTGTGCAACACAACTTTCTGCGTGAACCCGTCGTTAAACTGATGCGTGTACGACAAGGCATTGATTGAACGTTGGGGGACCTGATGTCTGTTCGTCGCAAGCGCTTTCGTATCGAAGAAGTTCATTTCGGTAGTACACCGATGCCCGCCGAAGTCGACGGCGATACCGCGCCGATGCATCGCGAGATCATGACGGAGCTGCGCGCGATCCGCGAGCAGATGGGTCGTCCTCATAGCGGCGAGAACGCGGTTACGAACCAGATCGGCGCATCGACCGACGCTCAGGTTGCCGAAGCCCACGCCTTGCTCGAAACCTACCGCGCCCAGATCGAGCAGTGCGAAAAGCTCAAGATCGAACTCGACCTCATTCACGACGCCATCACCCGCACCAAGCAGGAGATTGCCGTCCTGCACGGCAAGAGCTTCGACGGCGACGAGATGGCCAAGGTCAACGGCGAGCTTGGCGCGGTGGTCGGCGGCACCGAGGAAGCCACCCAGCAGATCCTGGAAGCGGCAGAAGCGATCGACAATGCCTCCACGGCCCTCAGCAAGATCACCTCACCCGACCAGCAGAAGCAGCTCACCGAGGAAATCCAGGAACGCGTCGTCTCGATCTTCGAGGCCTGCAACTTCCAGGACCTCACCGGCCAGCGCATCAGCAAGGTGATGACCACGATGAAGTTCATCGAGAACCACATCACCACCATGATGGACATCTGGGGCGGCGTCGACGCCATCCGCGCCCATGCGCCTCCGATCGTCGACGAACGCGAGGGTGACGACCGCCTGCTCAATGGCCCGAAGCTCGACGGCGACGTCGGCCATGCCTCGCAGGACGATATCGACGCGCTGTTCGGCTAGCGATAGCTGTCATTCCGGGGCGCGGGCGGCAGCAGCCGACCGCGACCCCGGAATCTCGAGATGTTCATCCCATCTCCGGATTCCGGGTTCGCTCGCAGCTGGCGCTGCTCACGCCGCGGAATGACCACAAAAAACGGCGCCTCCCGCGGGAGGCGCCGTTTTGTATTTGACCGGCAGTACTTCTTTACGCGCGCGGCGCGCAGCGGACGTACACCATGTTGCCGTAACGAACCGCGGCATCCTTGTCGATGAAGCGCGTCACCAGAATCCGGCCGTCGAAAGAGACGATCTCGCGGTCCTTTTCGCCGCCCGCCGGGCCAGCCGGGCCGATATAGTTCTTGCCGCTCGGGCTACCTTTCAGACGCAATTCCTGGGGTGTCGCCTCGTCGGCGAGATGCATGATCACCCCGCCCGAAGCGCCGGCGCCGATAATATAGGGCTGCTTGCACTGGCCGCGCGCGGCATTCTCGGTGCGGGTGCGATCCGCCGGGTTCATGTAGGACGCCAGACCCCAGCGGCCGACCAGCTCGTCGGCGCGGATCGAGGCCGGCATCTCGGGGACCGGAGGCGGCTCCTGGGCAACCTCGGGCTGCGACGTGCCGAAGCCGCCAAGTCCGCCGAAAGAACTGCACGCGCCCAAAGACATGGCCAGCATTGAGGCGACCCCCAAATTGGCAATTGCGCGCGCGTTGCGTGACCTGATCATAGCATCCCCGTAAAATATCGACTGTTGCTGACTGCGCCCGTCCGCAGCCCTGCACGAATACCGGCGGAGCAATGACGCTATCAACTACGCCTTTGCACCGATATGGTTTCCAAATCATCCTATATTGGCCTCACCAAGGCCTTAAGCCCTTGCTTGACAGGATCGGCATCTGGCCATATTTCCGGGGCACTTCTTTAGCACTCTCGAAGCGCGATTGCTAAGGGTGCGGACAGATCGGCCCGGATAGCGGCCAAATCGTCCGGCCCTGGCCCATATGACAGCGATTCACACGTCAGCCCAAGCCAAAGGAACCTCCATGTCAAAGATCAAATTCCGTCCGCTGCACGACCGCGTCGTGGTCAAGCGCATTCTGGCCGAGGAAAAGACCAAGGGCGGCATCATCATTCCGGACAGCGCCAAGGAAAAGCCCCAGGAGGGCGAGGTGGTCGCGGTCGGTCCCGGTGGCCGTGACGAGGCCGGCAAGCTGCTGCCGATCGACATCAAGACCGGCGACAAGGTGCTGTTCGGCAAGTGGTCGGGCACCGAAATCAAGCTCGATGGCGAGGAGCTCCTGATCATGAAGGAATCCGACATCATGGGCGTGCTGGCGTAACGCACCCCGCTCCGACCTCATCCTGAGGAGGCAGCGCAGCTGCCGTCTCGAAGGACGGGCCACAAGAAACACCTCATCAACTCATCCTTCGAGACGCGGGCAAGAGCCCGCTCCTCGGGATGAGGGACATCACCAGGAGCTACCCCAATGGCCGCCAAAGACGTCAAGTTTTCCGGAGACGCGCGCGATCGCATGCTGCGCGGCGTCGACATTCTCGCCAACGCGGTGAAGGTCACCCTCGGCCCCAAGGGCCGCAACGTGGTAATCGAGAAGAGCTTCGGCGCTCCCCGCATCACCAAGGACGGCGTCACCGTCGCCAAGGAAATCGAGCTCGAGGACAAGTTCGAGAACATGGGCGCGCAGATGCTGCGCGAGGTCGCTTCCAAGACCAACGACACCGCCGGCGACGGCACCACCACAGCGACCGTGCTGGCCCAGGCCATCGTCCGTGAAGGCGCCAAATCGGTTGCCGCCGGCATGAACCCGATGGACCTCAAGCGCGGCATCGACATCGCCGTCGCCGCCGTCGTCAAGGACATCCAGAAGCGCGCCAAGCCGGTCGCTTCCTCCGCGGAAGTGGCGCAGATCGGCACCATCTCGTCGAACGGCGACACCGCCATCGGCAAGATGATCGCCCAGGCGATGCAGAAGGTCGGCAACGAAGGCGTTATCACCGTCGAGGAAAACAAGTCGCTCGATACCGAAGTCGAGATCGTCGAAGGCATGAAGTTCGATCGCGGCTATCTCTCGCCCTACTTCGTCACCAATGCCGAAAAGATGACCGCCGAGCTCGAGGACGTCTACGTCCTGCTGTACGAGAAGAAGGTGTCCGGCCTGCAGGCCATGCTGCCGGTGCTCGAAGCGGTTGTGCAGAGCGGCAAGCCGCTGCTGATCATCGCCGAGGACGTTGAAGGCGAAGCGCTCGCCACCCTCGTCGTCAACCGCCTGCGTGGCGGCCTCAAGGTTGCCGCGGTCAAGGCGCCGGGCTTCGGCGATCGCCGCAAGGCGATGCTCGAAGACCTCGCGATCCTGACCGGCGGTCAGCTGATCTCGGAAGATCTCGGCATGAAGCTGGAGAACGTCACCGTTGCCATGCTCGGCCGCGCCAAGAAGGTGGTGATCGACAAGGAGAACACCACCATCGTCAACGGCGCCGGCAAGAAGGCCGCGATCGAGTCCCGCGTCAACCAGATCAAGGCGCAGATCGAGGAGACCACCTCGGACTACGACCGTGAGAAGCTGCAGGAGCGTCTGGCCAAGCTGGCCGGCGGCGTCGCGATCATTCGCGTCGGCGGCGCGACTGAAGTCGAAGTGAAGGAAAAGAAGGACCGCGTCGACGACGCGCTCAACGCCACCCGTGCGGCCGTTCAGGAAGGCATCGTGCCGGGCGGCGGCACCGCGCTGTTGCGCGCCAAGAAGGCCGTCGGTCGCATCCAGAACGACAATCCCGACGTCCAGGCCGGCATCAACATCGTGCTGAAGGCGCTGGAAGCCCCGATCCGCCAGATCGCCGAGAACGCCGGCGTCGAAGGTTCGATCGTGGTCGGCAAGATCCTCGAGAACAAGTCCGAGACCTACGGTTTCGACGCGCAGAACGAGGAGTTCGTCGACATGGTCGCCAAGGGCATCATCGATCCCGCCAAGGTGGTTCGTACTGCACTGCAGGACGCAGCTTCTGTCGCCGGCCTGCTGGTGACCACGGAGGCCATGGTCGCCGACCTGCCGAAGGAAGCTGCTCCGGCGATGCCCGGCGGTGGCGGCGGCATGGGTGGTATGGGCGGTATGGGTGGCATGGGCTTCTGAGCCCTGCCGGTTCAACCCCAGCGATCAAGATCGAAGGCCGCCTCCGGGCGGCCTTCTTTTTGCCGGGCGCGATGTCTTCGACAGATCTTTCGTTGTCGCCCCGGTTCTGATTCAATCCGGCGGCAAAAAGCTCTAGGGTGGAATCAGATCAGTGTCCGAGGAATTTGAAATGCGCGCGCTTCGTCTCTGCCTGATCGGTCTTGCCGCAGCGTCAGCCGTGCTGGCGTCGGGACCTGGGTCTGCCCAGATGAAGCTTGCACCCAAGAGCGCCACGCCGGCCAACGAGACCCGCTATTTCACCTCGATCGACGGGTTGATGGACGGCAATGCCGACGTCATCCTCAAGGAGACCCGCCAGGGCAAGGCCGTCACATCGGCGACGCTCGACGTCTGCTATCCCGCCGAAAAGGGCTCCGAACGCAAGGACCGCTTCGTCGCCACTCTCGCGGTGAACGGCCAGACCCTGACCGGCACCGCCCAGACCCAGGTCGACAAGCTGCCGGTGTCCGTCAGGCTGACGCGCAGGCCGACCGGCGACAGCTTCGAATTCAAGGGCCAGATATCCGTCGGCCAGACCACCAACAACGTGACCTCATCTGATAATTCCGACCAGAGCGAAAAGGAATTCCAGGACAACCAGGCCACCGATGACAACATCGCTGCGGCGCCGAAGGATTTCACCGAGGTCTCGCCCGACGCAGTTGCAGTCAAGATCAAGCTGGAGGCGGCGCTGGATTTCGTCCGCACGCTCAAGGGACAGAACGTCGAGGTATCGCTGGGAAGCCTCAACGCCGGCTGCGACGCCTTGCGCGCCGGCGAACAGGTGATCACCTTCAATATCGATCCGGAACGCGCGGCGGCCTTCGTGGCCAAGGCCAAGGCCTATCCCGGCGTGGTCAGCGCCGGATGGACCGGCGGCACCATTGACATGGAACGCACCATCCGCTTCCCGGCCGCCGGGTGGCGCGACGGTGACAAGCTCAACCGCGACAAGATCGCCACGACTATCGCCGACGTGCTGGGCAAGTCTCTTTCGGCGAAGCTGGTGACGGCGAAGTGGAGCGACGATACCGGAAAATTGCGGCTGACCTTCAAACGGCCGAGCCAGGTGCTGCCGGCGCTCGAATTGACCGAGACGCTGGAGGTCAATGCACTGGTCGCCGCCGACCGGCCCGGCGGGTCCGACCGGCTGACGCTGTGGATCGGGACCCCCGCGGTGTCCACCGCGGATGAGAGCGCAGGCGCCAGGCTCAACCTCGCCGACGCCGCCAGCGCCGACGAGGAAAGCGACCCGCGCGACGACAATGGCGCCGTTGCAGCCCTCGCCGCTGAATTCAAGGCGCAGCGCTGGGACGCCGACAAATCGAGCTGGAAGTAGCCGCCATCGCAAGGTCTAACCGCTGATGGCGCGCTATGATGTGGTGGTGATCGGCGCGGGCCTGGGCGGCCTGACCGCAGGTGCGATTCTGGCGCGTAACGGCCGCAAGGTGCTGGTCATCGAGCGCGGCAATTCGGTGGGCGGCGCGGCCTCGAGCTACAAGGTCGGCGACCTGTTCGTCGAAGGCTCGCTGCACGAGACCAGCGACCCGCGCGATATCAACGATCCCAAGCACGGGCCGCTGACCCGTGCCGGCGTACTCGACGCCATCACCTGGACACCCGGCGGCGCTCTCTACGAGGTACGCGGCGGACCGCTCGACGCACCGTTGTCGGTGCCGGCCGGTTTCGAGAGTGCCCGCGCTGCGCTGACGCGGCGTTTCCCGGCTGCGCGCGACGGCATCGCGCAGATCCTGGGCGACATCGAGCAGATCGTTGCAGGCGCCGCACCGCCCGCCTCCGAAGTATCATGGTCGCTGCAGCAAAAGCTCAATGCGGTATTCGGCGACAACGAGGCCGTCAAATGCGCGCTGGCGGCCAATCTGGCCTACTATCATGACGACCCCGGAACCTTGTCCTGGCTGTGGTTCGCAGTCGCCCAGGGCAGTCTGTTGCGAACCGGCGCCTGCTACGTGAAAGGCGGCTCGCAGCGGCTGTCGAGTGCGCTGGCGCGCGCCATCAAGACCGCCGGCAGCGATGCGCTGCTGCGCCGGACCGTCACCGCGATCACGCCCGGCGCGGACGGTACCCACATGGTGACGCACACCTCCAGGGACGGCGGCGATCCGCAGACCGTCACGACACCATGCATCGTCAGCAACGCCGCACCGGAAACCCTCGCCGCGCTGCTGCCGCCGGCTGCCGCGCAGACCTTGCACGCGCATTACGAGGCCGAGGCACCGTCGATTTCCCTGTTCGCGCTGACGCTCGGCCTGGCGCAGCCGCCGGCAGAATTCGGCCTGCACGGCTATGCGACGCAATTGCTGCCACCGTGGATGACGCGGCTGTCCGACTACGCGCAGGGCACGGCGCTAATGGCCGCCGAGCCCGGGGCGCGGATGCCGCCGCTGGCCATCGTCGATTATGCGGCCATCGACGCCGGCGTGCCGGCGCCGCCTTTTGTGCTGTCGATCTTCGGGCCGGACCTGCTGTCGAACTGGGACGCGTCCGACGTGGAACGCTACCGCGACAAGCGCGGGCGCTGGCAAGCCGCCATCATCGGCTATCTCGATTCGCACTATCCAGGGCTGGCCGACGCGGTCACCGCGACGTCCTTCAACACTGCACTGTCGGTGCGGCAATATCTGAACGCGCCGCATGGCGCGGTCTATGGCTTCGCGCCAACGCCCGACGCCCCCGTTCGCTCGCCGCGGACGCCATTGGCGGGGATCTATCTGGCGTCGGCCTATGCCGGTTTCGGCGGCTACACCGGCGTGATCCAGAGCGCCGCGGCGTGTGCGGATATGGTTCTAGGCGAACGGTAGCAGCGCCCTTCTTCCTTCTCCCCTTGTGGGAGAAGGTGTCTCCGCGAAGCGGAGGCGGATGAGGGGTAGCCAAAGAACGTGGAGCTTTTGGCTACCCCTCACCCGTCTCGAATCCGCTTCGCGGCTTCGATCCACCCTCTCCCACAAGGGGAGAGGGGAAGAAAGAAGACCGTCAAACTTCTCAATTCGTATTGATGAGAAACCGCAGCGGCTTCGGGCCGATGAAGGACACCACGTCGCCCTGACGCTTCCAGTTGGTGGCCGCGCCGAGCGCCGCCAGCAGGTCGTCATCGAGTTGCTCGCGCGCCGGCGGGCAGCTACGCGCTTCCATCGCCCCGGCAACGAAGACGATGGTGTCGCCGGCCACCGAGAACTGGCCCTTGCCGCCCTTGCACCACAGTTCGATCCGCGTTTCGCCGGCGTCGCCGATGTCGAGATTGGGCCGCCGCTTCGATCCCGGCTGCGGTGCCGCATCGAGGGTCATCTCCAAACCAAACGGAAATTCATCGGCAGCGTGCGCCGTCACGCCCGCCGCCAGCAGCACGGCGGCCACGGCGGCAGCGCGCCAATACCTCATCGCTGAAATCATCTGAGTCCCGAAATATGTAACCGACCAACCGCGCGCCGTTCTACGCGACGCGCCCGGCATTGGCCAGATCGCCGGTGGCGCAAATATGGCCGCAACGAACAAATCCCCGCGACGGCTGCGTCACGGGGATCTGCCAATGCGCCGCGCAGTGCGCGTTATTTCAGAACCATCAGCGTGAACGGGTAGACATAGGCCTGCAGCATCACCACGAGTCCGACCAGACAGGCGAGGATGATGGAGTGCTTGAACACGTAGCGAAGGATCGTGCCCTCGTGGCCGTACCAGTTGGTCGCCGTCGATGCCACGACGATCGATTGCGCATCGATCATCTTGCCCATCACGCCGCCCGACGAGTTCGCCGCCGCCATCAGGATGGGCGACAGGCCGAGTTGCTCCGAGGTGATCTTCTGCAGGTTGCCGAACAGGATGTTTGACGCTGTATCGGATCCGGTCAGCGCGACGCCCAACCAGCCGAGCAGCGTGCCAAAGAACGGGTACAGCACGCCGGTGGCAGCGAAGGCGAGGCCGAGGGTGGCGTCTACGCCCGACAGACGGGTCAGGGTGCCGATCGCCAGCATCGCCGAGATGGTGATCAGCGAGATCGCGCAAAGTCTTATGGTGCGGCCGTACTCGGTGATCATCCTGGCGGGCGAGAAGCCCATCAGGAAGCCGGAAATGATCGCAGCGATCAGCATGCCGGTGCCGGTGAATGACAGATAGGTGAAGCCAAACACCGCCCCTTCGGGCGTCGGCTTCGGCGCCACCGGCGGCACCTTGTTGATCATGTTGTGCAGCTCGGGCACCGGATAATTCCAGGTGAAGATCGAGTTCGCCCAGGTCTTGAACGCGCCGTTGCCCCAGACCAGCATGACGATGCAGACGATGATCCACGGCAGCAGCGCGCTCCAGGTCTGCGCCCGAGTCAGCGGGGTCTTGTCCATCAGCTTCGGCGCCGTCATGGTCGCGGCAGATTCGTCCTTGCCGCGCAAGGCCGGGGACAGCCACAGCACCTTGGGCTGCCAGACTTTCAGGAACAGGATCAGACAGCCCATCGAGATCAGCGATGCGCCGATATCGACGATCCAGGGATTGATGTAGTTCGAGATCACGAATTGCGGGATCGCAAACGACAGGCCGGTGACCAGGATCGCCGGCCAGACATCCTTCATGCCCTTCCAGCCGGCGAACGCCCACACCACCCAGAACGGCACCAGCAGCGAGAACACCGGCAATTGTCGGCCGACCATGGCGCCGAGCACGTAGGGATCGAGGCCGGTCACCGAGGCAAGGCCCTGGATCGGCGTGCCGAGCGCGCCATAGGCGACCGGCGCCGTATTGGCGATCAGCGACAGGCCGGACGCTGCCAGCGGCGAGAAGCCGAGGCCGATCAGCACCGAACCGGTGATCGCGACAGGGGTACCGAAGCCCGACGCGCCTTCAAAGAAGGCGCCGAAGGCGAAGGCGATCAGCAGCAGCTGCAGCCGGCGATCCTCGGTGACGCCGCCGATGGCGCGCTTGAGCAGCTCGAACCGGCCGGTGGCCACGGTGATCTGATAGAGGAAGATGACGTTCAGCACGATCCAGCCGATCGGGAAGAAGCCCGCCACCACGCCGAGCAACGAGGCACGGATCGACATGCCCGCCGGCATGGTGAAGATGAAGATGGCGATGAGATTGGCTACGATCACGGCGATGATCGCGGCGAGGTGCGCCTTGACCTTGCCGCTGGCGATCAGCACCAGCAGCGTCACCACCGGGATCGCGGCCGCGATGGTCGATAGCACCTGGCTGTTCAACGGATTGTAGACCTGATTCCACATCACGGTTCTCCCCCACGCCAATTTTTTGGCAGTCCCGATCTGCGTGGTGAGTCGGGAAGGCCTGACGTGATCGCGGGAAGTCTCGCATTGCGTGATATGACGACCGCTGGCCCCGCCGGTCGCTCAACACACCAATCGGGAAAGGCCCCCGCCCCTCGCCGTTACCGCCATGCTAGGGTGAATTACGTTTTGGTAACAAGACGACGCAGGCCATCAAAACTGCAACTTTAGTCTAGACAGTCGAATTCTTTCCTATCCTGGGACGCCCCGCGCCCTGCCCGGAGACGTATCTGTGAGAAATATCCGCTCGACGCTGGCGACCGTGTGGCGGATCGCCGTCCCCTATTTTCGCTCCGAGGACAAGTGGATGGCCCGCGGCCTGCTCGCGGCCGTCATCGTCATCGAACTGGCGGTGGTCGGGTTGAACGTGCTGTTCAACCGCTGGAACAACGTGTTCTACAACGCGCTGCAGGAGCGCAATCTCGACGTCTTCACCTACCAGCTCGGCTACTTCTCGGTCCTCGCGGCGATCTTCATCGCACTCAAGGTGTACCAGCTCTATCTGAACCAGTGGCTGCAGATCCGCTGGCGCCGCTGGATGACCGAGCGCTATCTCGGCGGCTGGCTGTCGCACGGCAACCACTACCGCATGCAGCTGCAGGGCGACGCCGCCGACAACCCGGATCAGCGCATCGCCGAGGACACCCAGCTGTTCGTCGACCGTACCTTGGCGCTTGGCGTCGGCCTGCTGAGTTCGGTGGTCACGCTGGCGTCCTTCGTGGTCATCCTGTGGAGCCTGTCCGACGCGGCGCCGCTGCATCTGTTCGGCCGCGACATTCCGATTCCCGGCTATCTGGTCTGGGCCGCGCTGGTCTATGCGGTGGTCGGCACTGCGCTCACCCATCTGATCGGCTCGCCGCTGGTCGGATTGAATTTCCAGCAGCAGCAATATGAGGCGGACTTCCGCTTCAACCTGGTGCGCGCCCGCGAGAATGCCGAGCAGATCGCCTTGCTGCATGGCGAGCCGGTGGAGCGCATCCGGCTGTCGACGCGCTTCGGGCGCGTGGTGGAGAACTGGCTCGGCATCATGAGCCGCACCAAGAAGCTGACCGCCTTTACCGCCAGCTACTCGCAGGCCTCGGTGATCTTCCCCTACATCCTGATCGCGCCGGCCTACTTCGCCGAGAAGATCCAGCTCGGCGGCATGATGCAGACGGCATCGGCCTTCGGCAGCGTGCAGGACGCGCTGTCGTTCTTCATCACCGCCTATCGCACGCTGGCGGAGTGGCAGGCCGGCGTTGCGCGTCTCGACGGCTTCGAGGCCGCGATCGCCGGCGCCGAGGCCCTGGTCACCAAGGCCGACATCATCCATGTGGCTCCTGCCGACAACGGCGCCATCGACCTCGACGACGTGAAGGTCGGCCTGCCCGACGGCACACCGATGGTCAACGCCGGCCGCTTCAGCTTCCGCCGCGGCGAGCGCACCCTGGTCACCGGACCGTCCGGCTCCGGCAAGTCGACCCTGTTCCGCGCCATCGCCGGCATCTGGCCGTTCGGCAGCGGCCGAATCGCGATTCCCGCCCAGGCCACCCTGATGATGCTACCGCAGCGGCCGTATTTCCCCGTCGGCCTGTTGCAGGACGCCATCGCCTACCCTGCCGAAACCAGCCGTTTTGGCGCCAAGGAGATCGCCGATGCGGTGGTGGCGGTCGGCCTGCCGGCGCTGGCCACGCGGCTTGACGAGGATGCCCACTGGAACCGGATGCTGTCGCTCGGCGAACAGCAGCGACTCGGCGTCGCCCGCGCGCTGCTGCACAAGCCGCAATACCTGTTCCTTGACGAGGCCACTGCGTCGCTCGACGAGCCGGCCGAGGCGGCGCTTTACAGGCTGATCGAGGAGCGGCTGCCCGGCACCAGCATTGTCTCCATCGGCCACCGCAGCACGCTGGAGGCGTTCCATCAGCGCAATGCGGCACTGGTGCCATCCGGCGGGCGTTTCGCGCTGACCGAGCAGGACAGCCCCGTGCCGAGCAGCGTCTGAGCTTGTCAGATCCAGCGTCGCGGCCATGATCGCTGCGCGACCACGCGGTGCCAGACAAAGGCAAAGGCGGTGAGCAGCAGTGCGCCGAGCAGCACCGGCGCGACCAGGAACGTCCATGGCAATGCGCCCGACACCACCAGCAGCGGGTTGATTCCCGCGGGCGGGTGAAAAGTGCCGGTGAGGTACATGGCGAGCACCGCCAGTCCCACCGCTGCGGCGGCCGCCCAGGCGTGCGGTCCCGCGAGTTTGAGCATCAGCAGACCGACCAGCGTCGCCACCAGATGGCCGCCGACCAGCGCGCGCGGCTGCGCAGGCTCGGTCTCGGGTGAGCCGATCACCAGCACGATCGAGGTGGCGAAGGGAATGATCACCAATGGATAATGCGTGGCGCTGGAAAACCACTCCATGGTGCCGATGGCGATGGCCGCGCCCACCCCCGCAACGATCCCGGCCAGAATGTTGCGGTGATTGTTGCGGCGGATCGCCTCGACCGCTGCAATCCGCCAGTCTCGTCCCATGCCATCCCGCCAAAAGACAAAAGAAAAGGGGCGGCAGATCGCTCTGCCGCCCCCTTGATCCGAAGAGAAGGTCTTACTTCAGGTTGGTCATCGCGGTCAGGTCAGCCGACAGCTTGACGATGCCGGTCGCGCCGCACCAGTTGGAGCCGCCGCCGAAGGGGTTGATCGCGGTCACGTCGGTACCAGCGGCCGGAGCCGTGAAGTCACCGGTGAAGGCGTTGCAGTCACCCTTCGAGATGTTGGTGTCGGAATAGCGCAGGTCGAGCGTGAACACCTTGTAGGTGAAGCCGATGCCGATATTCCAGGTGTTGTAGTCCGGATACTTGATGCCACCGGTGCCGAGACCGAGCGGGATCGAGTAGAAGGCGCTGGTGGTGCCCAGCCACTGGCGACCGAACTCGCCCGAAACGTAGGAACCGATGCCGGTCGAACCGAACCAGGTCGACGGCGCGATCACCTTGCCGGTGATCGAAGCGTAGGTGCCCTCAGCGCCGGAGTTCAGGTAGCTCGGGGTGTAATAGGCGTTGGCGCCCAGCGAGAAGTTGTCGTTGAAGGTGTAGTTCACCTTCGCGTAGCCCTCGTAGAAGCTGACGTTCTTCTTCAGAACGTTGCCGTTGAGCAGCGCGTTGGCGCCCGAACCGACGCCGCAAACACCGGCCTGACCGCCCGGAACGGAGTCGATGCACTGGCCGCCCGGATAGCCGTAGTACCAGAAGCCGAAGTCGAACGCTGCCGGTCCCCAGGTCGGGCGGACACCGAAGTAACCGTCGAGTTCGGCGGAGGCACGGTTGGTGAAGGAAATGCTCGAAGCCGAAACGCCGGCGTACAGCTGGACGTCCTTGGTCACGTTATAGCGCGGCTCGAAGTAAGCGGTCACCGAGGGCTTGTGGTTCGACTGGGTGATCCCGCGGAACACATAATCGTTGGTGATGGAGCTGCCGAAGGCGATATCCCAGGGATCGAACGCCACGATCGGGGGAGCCTTCTTGTAGATTTTTGCCCCGAGGTCAGCTGCCGACGCCGAGCCCAGACCGATCGCGAGCAAGGCTGCGACTGACACGATTGTTTTCTTCATGGTGTTCCCCATCACTTTAAAAGCCGGTCCATGCTGCTGCCCCGAGGCACTTTTGGTAACTAACCGCAGCGAATTCGTTAATGTGACACCAATCTGCGGCCCGATCCCGCTTCCGTGAAGTGAAAAAAACGAGCAAGCGCCGACTTTTTAGGCATTCTCGGCTTTTAAGAAGATGTTGTTTTGGGGTGTTGCATAACAACAACAATTTGACGGGGCTAAAGGCCAAAAATACCACCTAAAGGAATATTCCGACGAGGCCCGTCCGCACGCCCGCTGGCAAATCCATATCGGAAGGCGCACGGGCGATCGCGGAGCGCCTTCGAATCGACCGCGTGGTGGGGGTGCGGGCGATCTTCCCGATGCAAGAAAGGCCGCGACGGGATCGTCGCGGCCTTGATCGCATTCAGCGGCTATGGTCTCGCGACCCGGGCCTAGTTGGGTTCGCCGCGCGGCAGGTCAGAGGAGGACTCGACCGGAGCGCTGTCGCCGGTGGAGTGCCCCTCGATCGGGGAGGTCTCCGGTTCGGGCGCAGACCAGGTCGAGGTCTCGGCCGGCGCGGCCATGGCGGGCGCCGTCGGCTTCGGCTTGCGAACGCGGGGCTTCTTGGCGGCAGGCGGCGGCGCTGCCACGACAGGGGCCGGCGGCGGCGCGGCAACCTTCTTGGCGGCCTTCTTCACCGTCTTCTTGACGGCCTTCTTGGGGGTCGCCTTTTTCGCCGGGGATTTGGCGGCCTTCTTTGGCGCCTTCTTGGCGGATTTTTTGACCGCCTTCTTCGCGGTCTTCTTCACCGATTTCTTGGCAGATTTCTTGGCGGACTTCTTGGCCGTCTTCTTGGCGGCTTTCTTCGCCGACTTCTTGGAGGCCTTCTTCGCGGACTTCGCCGCGGTCAGAAGCTTCTTTTTGCTTTTCTTGTCCTTCTTGTCTTTTTTGGACTTCTTGCCTTTAGCCATCGTGGTCCTCCTGTTGCCGCCGATCGAGATGGACCGACGTTCAAGTCTTCCGCGTTAGCGGGGGCCGTACTTCAGCTCAATCATGGCCGTGGACCGCCCGTCGCCCAGTCGAGAAGCTCAATCGTGTGGACGACGGGGACCGCGGTCCCACCGGCGATCTGCACCATGCACCCGATGTTGCCCGCGGCAATCAAATCCGGCTTGACCATCGCGATGTTGGCGACCTTGCGATCGCGCAGTCGGTTCGCAATATCAGGCTGGAGAATGTTGTATGTTCCCGCCGATCCGCAACACAAATGGCTCTCTGGTATATCTTTCACCACGAATCCATTCTTGGAAAGCAATTCTTTCGGAAGCTGCGTGATTTTCTGGCCGTGCTGCAGCGAGCAGGCCGAGTGATATGCGACGACAAGATTGCTTGAGGCCTGCGGCGCAGGCATTTCCATGCTGCTCACATATTCGGTGATATCCTTCGCGAGTGCCGAGACCTTTGCTGCGGGCTGCGCATAGTCGCGGTCCTCACGCAGCATGAAGCCGTAGTCCTTGATGACCGTGCCGCAGCCCGACGTCGTCATCAGGATGGCATCGAGACCGCCACGATCGGCCTCCGCGAGCCAGACGCCGATATTGGCGCGGGCGCGGGCCAGCGCATCGCCGTCGCGGCCAAGGTGGTGGGTCAGCGCGCCGCAGCATTGCTCGTCCCTGACCAGCACCACCTCGATGCCGTGCCGGGTCAGCAGGCTGATGGCGGCCTTGTTGATGCGCGGCGCCAGCACCTGCTGGGCGCAACCCTGCAACAGCGCCACCCGGCCGCGCCGCGGACCGATGGCAGGGAACACGCTGCCGCCAGCCGGACCGGCAGCAGGAATTGCGGTCGGCGCCAGCGCCAGCATGGCCTTGAGCCGGCTCAGCAGATTGGGGGTCGCCCGCCGGGCGCTGGACGG
>DATCUS010000291.1:0-7718 GCA_036561845.1 Tardiphaga sp.
CGGCAGGCGCGGGGCCGCCATGTCCGGCAAGGCCATCGCGTGGGCGCCGGGCGTCCATACCGGCAGGTCCAGCGCGCTGGCTCCGGTAAAGACCGTGAGCATGGCCGGCTCGGGCGAGGGCCACGCGGTCGGCCAATAGGATGTCGACACCGCAACGCGGATGCGATGCCCGGCATTGAAGCAGTGGGCAATGTCGTTGAGCGCGATCTCGACCGTATAGTGCCGGGCAGGTTCCAGCGGCACGAAGCGTTCGTGCCCCTCGATATGGTTGAGATTCATCAGCCCGTAGCTGACCCGGGCCGAGGAGCCGTCCGGGTCAATGTCGTTCAGGCGAACCGCCACCATGGCGCGCGGCCGATCGACGGCAAGCATCAGCCGCAGCACCGGCGTGCCGACGGCGCAGACGTCTTCCTCAAGCGGCAGTGTGTCGAAGCATAGCGAGCGGCCATCATCCTCGCGCTGGTCGGTCGGCTGGTCTGCCGCGACGCCATAGGCGCACCACTCGCCAGCACCGTCGCCCATGTCGAGCGGGCTGCGATGGGTGAGCGACGTTGCTCGTGGAGCTGCGTTCACCAGTCCGCTGGGACTTAGGAACAAAGCCTGGGAAGCGATAGCGGACGAAGGCCAGCTGTCGAAACCGATCCAGCGACCAGAGCGTTGGTCGTGCGAGGGGTCGGCCGGAAGATCGTCCTGCAGCCAAATGCGCAGCAACGGATCGTCCTCGACCCCGGTGTCGACATCCCTCAGCCAGCGATCCCACCAGCGCAGCGCCTCACTGAGGAAGTCGATCGCCGGCCCCGGTACGGCGAGATGCGGGTAATCGTGCCCCCACGGGCCGATCAGGCCCTTGCGGGTACCGGACAGGCCGGTCATCAGCCGCAGCACCGAATTGGTATAGGAATCGGCCCAGCCGCCCACCGCCAGCACGGGCACGTCGATGCGCGAATAATCCTCGCGCACCGAGCCGTGGCGCCAATAGGCGTCGCGCAGAGGGTGGTGCGTCCATTCCTCAATGAACAGGCGGGCATTGTCGACGCGCTCGAACCACATGTCGCGCCAGGCGTCGCCAACCACTTCCGGATCCGGCGGCCGGGAGAGGTCGGCGAAGAAGGTCTGCGACCAGGTCAGGTTCGCGCTTAGCTGGCAGCCGCCCATGTAATGGACATCGTCGGCATAGCGATCGTCGGTCGAGCCGACGGTGATGATGGCCTGCAGTTCGGGCGGGCGCCGCGCCGCGATCTGGAGCGAATTGAACCCGCCCCAGGAGATTCCCATCATGCCGATGCGGCCGTTGCACCAGGGCTGCGCGGCGATCCACGCCAGCGCGGCGAGCGCATCCTCATGCTCCTGCACGGTATATTCGTCGCGCAGCACGCCTTCGGAATCGCCCGAACCGCGCAGGTCGATCCGCAGGGCGGCATAGCCGTGCTCGGAGAAGAACGGATGCACGCGCTGGTCGCGTGCCGACATGCCGTCCGACTTGCGGTACGGGATGTATTCCACGATCGCCGGCACCGGCGCGCCACTCGCACTGAGAGGCAGCCAGAGCCGTGCCGCCAGGCGCACGCCGTCCGGCATCGGAATCCACAAATGCCGGATGCATTCGATGTCGTGGATCACGGTTATATCCGCCATGGCTCGCTCCTCAGCCCGTACTGACGCGCAGGAGGTCGCGAATGTGCAGCACGCCGCCGCCGGCGACCGCCAGCGTGTCGCGGCCGAGGTCGAGCATGAGCAGGAAAGCCTGTTCCAGCGTCGCCTGCCGGTCGATCTCCGGTGTCCCGGCGGGCGCCGGCTCGTCCGACAGGGCCGAGGCCACGGAGACCGTGCTCAGCAGCTTCACCAGCCGGTCACGGCCGAGCAACTCCGAGACGAACGCATCCTTGGGGTGGCGGAGAATGTCGACCGGCGCCTCATGCTGCACCATGCGTCCGGCGCGCAGGATCGCGACCTTGTCGCCAAGGCGGATCGCCTCGTCCATGTCGTGGGTGACGATGATGATGGTCTTGCGCACCTTGCGCTGGATCGACAGCAACTCGTCCTGGACGTGCACGCGGGTGATGGGATCGAGCGCCCCGAAGGGCTCGTCCATCAGCAGCACCGGCGGGTCGGCGGCCAGTGCGCGCGCGACGCCGACGCGCTGCTGCTGGCCGCCCGACAGCGAGCGGGGATAGCGGCTTCGATGCGTCTGCGCCGACAGGCCGACGAGGGTCAGCAACTCGTCGGTGCGCTCATCGATCCGCGCCTTGGGCCAGCCGAGCAGCTTGGGAACGATAGCGATGTTCTCGGCCACCGTCATGTGCGGAAACAGGCCGACATACTGGATGACGTAACCGATCATCCGGCGCAGTTCCTTGACCGGCATGTCCGTCACGCGCTGGTCACCGAGCATGATCTCCCCGCTGGTGGGCTCGATCAGGCGGTTGATCATCTTCATGGTGGTTGTCTTGCCGCAGCCCGAGGGGCCGACCAGCGCGAGGATGCTGCCCGCAGGGACCGTCAGCGACAGGCGGTCGACCGCCGGCGGCGAGCCGGGAAACGCCTTGGTTACATCGCGGAACTCGACCTGAAGCGCCATGAGCGCGTCTCCTATGCTACGCGCCGGCTGGCGAGACGCTCCAGCCCGAACAGCAGGTAATTGACGGTAACGGCGAGCAGCGCGGTCAGGCCCGCGCCGATCAGCAGCGGCGGCATGTCCATGCGCGAGATGCCCTGGAGGATCATCGTCCCCAAGCTGTCGACGCCGATATAGGCGGTGAGCGTGATCACCGAGACCAGCATGACCGCCGAGATGCGCACGCCCGCGATGACGATCGGCAGCACCGCGGGCACCTCGACCCGGAACAGCACCTGAAGCGGCGACATGCCCATGCCGCGCGCGGCCTCGATCATGCGCGGATCGATCGAGGCGAAGCCGCTCGCGGTGTTGCGCAGGATCGGCAGCACGCCCTTCACGAACAGCGGGATCAGAGCGCCGGAAATGCCGATGCCGAGAAAGGGAATGGAAAGCGCCAGCAGTACGATCTCGGGACAAGCTTGAAGGACGTTCACGATAGGCACGATCAGCATGCCAAGGCCGCGGAATCGATGCACCAGCGTGCCAAGCGTGACGCCCAGCACGATGGCCGCCGCCAAGGCGATGGCGAACAGGATGACGTGCTGCTCCAGCAGGAAAAGAATGTTGTCGTCGAAGAGGTCAATGTACTCGGCAAAGCTCATGGCGTGGCCACCTCCCGGTTGCGACCGAGGCGCTGCTCGGCAAGCTTCAGGAGAAAGTCGGCGCCAAGCGCCATCACCAGCACCGGCACGCTGCCGGCGAGTACGAGGTTCCAGGACATGATGGAGATGCCGCGGAAGATCAGGTCGCCCAGCCCGCCCGCCGCGATGAGCGAGGCCAGCGTCACCATGCCGATGGCGTTGACCACGGCGATCCGCAAGCCGGCGAAGATGACCGGCAACGCCAGCGGCAGCTCGACGCGGAACAACCGCGTCCAGCGGCCCATGCCCATGCCGATCGCGACCTCGCACAGATTGGGGTCGAGGTTCGCAAGGCCGGTATAGGTGTTCTGCACCACCGGCAGCAGCGAATAGAGCACCACCGCGACGATGGCCGGCACCACGCCGATGCCGAGCAGCGGGATCATCAGCCCGAACAGCGCCAGCGTCGGCACCGTGTAGATCATGCTGACCGTATTGAGCACCGCTGCCGCCGCGATGCGGTTCAAATGGCACAACACGCCGAGCGGCAGGCCGATGCCGAGCGCCAGCCCGACCGCCATCAGCGACAGGCGCAGGTGCCACCAGGAGACGGCGACGATGTCCGTCCAGCGGCTGGTTATGAAGTCATAAAGGCTCATTGGTCCTCGCCTTGCTCATGGTTTCACAGGCGGGGTGTCTCGATGGTCCATTGCCGCGTGAAGATGCGCAGGCCATCGTCATAGGCGTCGTATTCGGCATGCAGCCGCCAGCCGGTCTCAGTTGCCGTCAGCGTGCTGCGGGTCACGATGCGCACATGCCAATCGTCGCGGATGAATTCGGCCTGCCGGACGGCGTGCGAGGTCGCCTTTGAGGGGTCGTCGCGCACGGTTGTGTAGGTCTCGTTGCCGAGCGCGCGCAGTTCAAGGCCGGTTTCCGAGATGCGGATGGCACCGAGATTGCGAACCACCTCGACCGTCGCCTTGCCGGTCGCCAACTCATGCGTGACCTTCAGCCGGCCGCGCGCCGGGGCCTCGATGATTTCGGTCTCGAGCGGCGGTGGCGACCACGCCGTGCCGAGCTCGGGCGGGGTCGGCCCGCTTCCCTGCCGCACGGGCAAGGTGACGGCGCCCGCATGCACGATCACAACCGCCGCGACCGGCAGCGGCATGGTCAGCGGCCAATATTGCGTAGAGACCGCAATGCGCAGGCGGTGGCCGGCGGGGATGCGATAGCCGACGACCTTGAGCGGCACCCGGACCTCGATCGCCTCGCCGGGAACCAGCTTCTTGCCGGTGGCGAAGCCGTCGCGGTGGACGAGGTTGAGCAGGCCGTAGGTGACACGCGCCACCGCTCCATCCGGCGCGATGGTGTTGAGCCGTACCGCGATCATTGCCTCGGGCATATCGACCGACAGTGTCAATCGCAGCTCGGGCCTGCCGAGAATTTCGATGGCGTCGTCAAGCGGCTCGGTATCGAAGCAGGCCGAGCCGGCATCATCCTCGCGCTGGTCGCCGGGCATGTCAGGACCCCAGCCATAGGGACACCATTCGCCGGAGGCGAGGCCGACCGTTGAGGGCGAGCGCACCGGCCGGGCAAAATCGTCCCCCACCGTCGCGCCCAGTCCACCGGCGGCCAGATGCAGAGTGTGCGGCTCGACATTCGCGCTCGGCCAACTCGCCTCCGCGACCCAGCGACCCTTGCGGATGTCGTATTGCGGCTTGGGCGGCTCGTAATCCTGCATCCAGGCGGTGAGCATCGGCTCCGCCATGATGCCGTTGTCGACGCCCTTCATCCAGTGGTCGAACCAGCGGGCGACGAGGCCGATGAAGTCGAAGGCCGGCCCAGGCGTTGCCACATGCGAATAGGCATGCGCCCCGGTGCCGATTACACCCTTGCGCGGGCCGGGCAGGTTGGAGAGCAGCCGATGCACGGCATTAGTGTAGCCGTCCGCCCAGCCGCCGACGGCCAGCACCGGAACCTCGATGTCGGCATAATTCTCGCAGACCGAGCCGCTGCGCCAATAGTCGTCACGGTTGTGATGGCGCATCCAGCGCGCCGCCGGCGGTTCGCTGATCGCCTCCATGCGCGCACGCCACATCTCGCGCCAGCGCGGGCCGACGATCTCCGGGTCCGGCGGCGGCGCCAGCCAGGTGAACAGCGTCGAGCCGTATTGCAGGTTATCGTTTAGTAGGGCGCCGCCCATGTAATGCATGTCGTCGGCGAAGCGGTCGTCGGTGCCGCAGGTGGTGACGATCGCTTTCAGCGCCGGCGGCCGCGTGGCGGCGATCTGCAAAGCGTTGAAGGCGCTCCACGACAGCCCGATCAGGCCAACTGCGCCGCTGCACCACGGCTGCTGCGCGATCCAGGCGATGACCTCGTTCGCGTCGCTCCATTCCTGGGGCGTGTACTCATCGTCCATCGTGCCGTCGGAATCGCCGGCGCCGCGCATGTCGACACGAATGGCGGCATAGCCACTTTTCGCCAGCCCTGGATGGAGGATGGCGTCATCGCCGCGATGACGGTCGCGGCGGCGGTACGGCAGATACTCCAGGATCGCCGGCACCGGCTGGTCGATGTCCGGCAGCCACAGCCGCGCCGCTAGGCGGCAGCCGTCACGCAGGATGATCCATACGGTTTCTTCGGTCTGCATCGCGCCCTTGGTGCATGCTGGAAGGTCGTAACGCCCCCGCTACTGAGTGCATGGTGCCCCCCTGCGCCAACGTAACGTTTGCGACCGATCGCATCATGTTGCCGACAGGGTCGCCCGAAGCTGCCGATCAAACGATCATCTTCGAACAATGCCTCGCTTTTAAGCCGGCTGGACTCAGGGTGTGACATCCACCTTGAGCCATTTCTCACCCAGGGCCTTGATGGTGCCGTCGGCGAGCGCCGCCTTGATGCCGTCGTTGAACACGGCGATCAGCTCCTTATCGGCCTGCCGGAAGCCAAAGCCGGAGCCCGCGTCGAAAAGGGTGCCGCCGAGGGCCGGACCGGTGAAGGCGAGCGCGCCATTGGCCTGCTCGACGGTCGGGGTCAGCACGGTGGCATCTTCGAAGGCAAGGTCGAGGCAGCCGTTTACCAGATCGAGATTGCGCTCATCATTGGTGCGATACTCGCGGATAGTGGCGACATCGCCGAAACTCTTCTCGATGAACTCCGCATAGACCGTGCCGGTCTGGATGCCGATGGTGGCGCCCTTGAACATCTGGCGCAGTGCTTTGAGCGTGTCGCTGGCATTGTCGAGCGCGGGATTGGTGACGAGGGCGGTGCCGGTCCCGGCGGCTCCGGCGAAGGAGCAGAGCCACGATTTCATCAGCTATCTCAATTTCCTGCTGCAATTCGCGCAGCCGCCGCACCCCACTGAGACCGAACTAATGCAGCGTTTCGCCAGCATCGGCATCGGGCCGGGCAAGCCGTGGGATGCGGCCAGCGTCGATCCGAAGCTGCTGGCCGCCATCGATGCCGGCATTGTCGCGGCCAAGGCCGATCTGAAAGTTCAGAGCGACAGGACGCTGAGTTCCAACGGCCTGTTCGGCTCGCGCGAGGCGCTGAAGAACGACTACATGATCCGCGCCGTCGCCGCCGAGAAGGGGCTGTACGGCAACTCGCTGGAGGAGGCCTGGTATGGCGGCTATGTCGGCGATGGGTCGAAGCCCGCGCAGGTGCATTTCGCGGCCGGGCAATTGCCGCCCGCGCAGTTCTTCTGGTCGATGACGCTCTACACGCTGCCCGACCGCCTGCTCTACGCCAACGATCTGAAGCGCTATTCCATCGGCGACCGCACCAAGGGCCTCGTCTATGGCAAGGACGGCTCGCTGACCCTCTATATCGGCCACGCCTCGCCGGGGCCGGAGCACGAGGCCAACTGGCTGCCGGCGCCCGCCGCGCCCTACAGCCTCGTTGCACGGATCTATGGGCCGTCGAAGGCCGCGATGGAAGGTCAATGGAAGCTGCCGTCCTTGACCGAGACAAGACGGTAGGGTTCGTGCAGGCGACATAATTGCTTAAATTCAAGTTGAATCGGTCTGATCGAACCTCGTGCGGACCGTCTGGGTCATGATAGGGGCAGCATTCATCATAGTGCTATAGCGAACACATAGTTTTCTTCTTGGTCGTTCGCGGCCCGGCATTGGCGCTAAGGGCGCTCCAGAGCACCCCCAAGCCGCCCAAGCTTGCCACTGCGGTCGCCGGCGGTCAGCCTCCGACGAAGATGATCACTTCAGTTCGTTATAGGTCTATGATCCCAAAGAGCATTGTTGGACTTGTGCGAGAGGCGGCGGTTTTCGTCGGCAATTGCGCATGTGATGGCGATCAAGGCAGGCGCCTGGCGGGATTACGTGATCCACATGCAACTGCGATCGCGGCGAGCATCATGGCGGCAGCCAGCAGGAAGGTCAGCCGCATCCCCGAGGCGATGGCCAAAGGCGTCGCGCGGGCGAACTCCTCCATTCCCACGCCGAAGGCGAAGACGGCACCCATGACGGACGCACCGGCAATCAGGCCGATATTGCGTGACAGGC
>DATCUS010000292.1:0-33302 GCA_036561845.1 Tardiphaga sp.
GCAGCGCTCGGGCGCGGCGACACCGCGCCGCTCCTTGGCATTCCCATGACCGTGAAGGAATCCTTCAACGTCGCCGGCCTGCCCACGACCTGGGGTTTTCCGGCGCAGAAGGATTTCATTGCCGCCGACGACGCCCTCGCCATCACCCGCGTGAGGGATGCCGGCGGCGTGATCCTCGGCAAGACCAATGTACCCATCGGGCTCGGCGACTGGCAGAGCTACAACGACATCTACGGCACCACCAACAATCCGTACGATCTTGGCCGCACCCCCGGCGGCTCCTCCGGCGGATCGTCGGCGGCGCTGGCGGCCGGCTTCGGCGCGCTGTCGCTCGGCTCCGACATCGGCGGCTCGCTGCGGGTGCCCGGACACTATTGCGGCATCCATGCCCACAAGCCGACCTTCGGCCTGGCAGCCAACCGCGGCCACGTGCCACCGCCGTTGCCGCCGCTACCCTCCGGCCGCGAACTCTCGGTGATCGGTCCGATGGCGCGCTGCGCCGCCGATCTCACCCTGCTGCTCGACGTCATCGCCGGGCCGGATCCCTGGCAGGAGGGCGTCGGCTACAGGCTCGCCCTGCCGCCGGCGCGGCATGACGAGCTGAAGGATTTCCGCGTGCTGATGCTCGACGTGCACCCGCTGCTTCCGAGCGCGGCCAGCGTGCGCGACGCGGTGGAAACTCTCGCTGCGAACCTGACCAAGGCCGGCGCCAGCGTCCTCCGGGAGAGCCCGCTGCTGCCCGACCTCGCCGACAACGCTCGGCTCTACATGCGGATGCTGGTGGCGCTGCTCGGTGCCGGCGCACCGCCGGATGACTACGCGGCCAACCTCGCCGCCGCGGCCAAACTCGATCCCAATGACACGAGCCTCGCGGCCGAGCGCCTGCGCGGCTCGGCACTGACCTATCGCGACTGGCTGATGGCGGACGGCCGCCGCAGCGGACTTCGCGCACAGTGGCGCGCCCTGTTCGGGAGCTTTGACGCGGTGATCTGCCCGGTGATGCCGACCCCCGCCTATCCCCACGACCATGAGCCGGATCAGGAAAAGCGCACCATCGAGATCGACGGCGTGAACTACCCCTATGTCGACCAGTTGATCTGGCCCGGCGTCGCCACCCTGCCCGGGCTGCCAGCGACGGCCATTCCGGTGGCGATGTCCAGCGAAGGCCTGCCGATCGGATTGCAGATCGTCGGGCCCTGGCTGGAAGACCGCACGCCACTGAAGCTGGCCGAACTGATCGAGCGCGAATTCGGCGGCTTCGTGCCACCGAAGGGATATTGAGCTCTTAATCTTTCCGCACACTCCACTGGATCCCCCGCGAAAGCGGGGGATCCAGTAAACGACGGCGTCGCGGTTCAATCACCGACGACAGTGTCTACTGGGGCGCCCGGTCCTAGCGCGCAATTGCGCGCCTGGCCGGACGATGACAGTTGTGCGTGAAGCTACGCCATCACCAACGCGCCCGCCTCCGCCATGCCAACATCACCGCCACCGAGCAGATGTTCCGCAATCGCGCGCTGGGTCCGACTGTCGATGACCGCGAACGGATCCGGCGCCATCAGGCGATGGTCGATCACCAGCCGCGACAGCAGCAGACGCCTGGCGTCGCCACGCAGCGCGTGGATTCGTGCCGCCTCCCAGGCCAGCGTCACCGCGCTGGCCACGTGATACAGCGAACTGGTCGCGCGGCGGGCATCGGCCTCGTTGTCGGAATGAGCAGCCACTTCGCGCGCAAAGACAATGGCGCGGTCGACGAAGCCGTGCAACCTGTCGCGCCATGCTTGGGGCACGCTTGCGCTGTCGTCGAGCTGCGCATGCAGGTCCGCCGCCAGCGCACCCTCGGCGCCGTGGCGTCCCACCGCGCGCTTCAAGGCATCGAGCGCAACGATATTGCCGGTGCCTTCCCAGATCGAGCCCAGATGCGCATCGCGCAGCAGCCGCGCACTGGCGAATTCCTCGATGTAGCCGACGCCGCCGCGCATCTCGAGCGCATCGCCGCAGACTTTTCGCGCGTCACGGGTGGCGCGGAATTTGAGTGTGGGCGTGAGAATACGCAGCAGCGCCGCGGCATCCTGGCTGCCGGCCTCCGCACGATCCAGCGCATCCGCCGTGAGAAAACTCATCGACAGCGCCTGCTCGGTGGCGAGCATGATCTTCATCAGCTGGCGCCGCGCCAGCGGCAGGTCGACGATGCGGCTGCCGAACACCACGCGCCCCTTCGCCACCGTCATGGCGTCGTGATAGGCGCGGCGCATCAGCGCGGTGGATTTCACGCCATTCGACAGACGGCTTGAATTGACCATCTCCGCCATCTGCACGAAGCCGCGATCGAGATTGCCGACTGCATAGGCGATGGCGCCCTCCAGCTTGATCTCGCCCGACGCCATCGAGCGGGTGCCGAGCTTGTCCTTCAGGCGGACGATCCGATAGTGGTTGGGCGAGCCGTCATCGAGCCGCCGCGGCATCAGGAACAGGCCGACGCCGCGGGTGCCGCCCACCGCGCCCTCGGGCCGCGCCAGCAGCATCACCACCTCGGCGTCGGCATTGGAGCAGAACCATTTTTCGCCGATGAGGCGCCAGTGGTCACCTTCCTGCACCGCCGTGGTGGTCAGCGTGCCGACATCAGAGCCGCCCTCCTTCTCGGTCATGAACTGGCCGCCCTGCGTCAGCCTGCTCATGTCGGTCTGGGTCAGCCCGTCGAGATACTTTGCCTTCAGTGCGGCGTCGCCGAATTTCGACAGCAGCTTTGCGGCGCCGTCGGTGACGTTGATCGGACAGCCCATGCCGAACTCGGCCTGGTTGAACAGAAACGTGAAGGCATGCTTGGCGACCACCGGATAGGTCTCCGGCCAGCCGAGAATGCCCTTGCGATGCGACATGGCATGGATGCCGAATTCGCCGAACGCCGCCTTTTCCAGATCCCGATAGGCCGGATGATATTCGATCCACTGCGCATCGCATCCGAAGCGATCGCGCTGGTGCAACACCGGCACGTGCTGATCGGCCGTCCGCGCGCAATCGTCGAGCACGCCGCCGGCGAGCGCGCCGAGGCGATCGAGGTGCGGCGCGATGTGTTTGAAGAGCGCTTCGGGCAGATGGATGCGAAGCAGGTCGGCCAGCGCCGGATCGGCACGATAGAAATTCATGCCCGACGTGTCGGGCGCGATCAGGCTGGCGGCGAATTGGGCGCTGATCTTGTTTTGGGCGTTCATGACGACCTCTTGTTTATGTCGGCGGCGTTTCCATCTGCATCATGCGCCTCGTGCGCGGACGAATAAAGTGCCTCGCCGGAGAAATGCCCGATGGACATTCCGCACTACGAAACTGCTCTGATCGTCGGCGCCGGCGAAGGCATCAGCGCATCGCTGACGCGGCTGCTGACCCGCCAAGGCCTGCGCGTGGCGCTGGCGGCGCGCAACACCGCCAAGCTGGATGCACTGTGCAGGGAAACCGGTGCGAAGGCATTTGCCTGCGATGCCACCAATGCCGACGACGTGGAAAAATTGTTCGCCGATGTGGAGAACCAGTTCGGCAGGCCCGAGGTCGTCGTATACAACGCCAGCCAGCGCGCCCGCGGCCCATTCATCGAACTCGCCCCTGCCGATGTGGCGCAGTCGATCGCGATCAGCGCGTTCGGCGGCTTCCTGGTCGCGCAGCAGGCGCTGCAACGCATGGTGCCGGAGAAGCGCGGCGCCATCCTGTTCACCGGAGCGTCGGCCAGCATCAAGGGTTTTGCGCAATCGGCGCCGTTCGCCATGGGCAAGTTCGCCTTGCGCGGGCTGGCCCAAAGTCTGGCGCGGGAATTCGCGCCGCAGGGAATCCACGTTGCGCATTTCGTGATCGACGGCGGCATTCGCAGCGCGGTGCGCGCCGAGCCGGCCGACCGGCCGGATTCCATGCTCGATCCCGACGCCATCGCGCTCAACTACTGGAACGTGCTGCAGCAGCCGCGCAGCGCCTGGAGCTCGGAGCTCGAAATCCGGCCATGGGTGGAGAAGTTTTGAACATGTCGTTCCGGGGCGCGAGGGCGCAGCCCGAGCGAACCTCAGCCACTCCAGGGGGGTGGCGGGGAACCTCGAACTGGTTTGAACATGTCGAGATTCCGGGTTCACGTTCGGCTGGCGCCGCCCGCGCCCCGGAATGACGATCAGGCGGCCGCTTGCGCCAGCAGACGCCACGCCGCACACGGAATCTTCGCGGGCACCGTATCGATCGGCTTGCTGAACCGCACCTGCTTCCAGTCGCCCGGCGTCGGTGCAAAGGCAAAGCCGGCGTTGCGGGCCAGCGCCAGCATGGCGTCGTTGCTGCGCAGGGTGTCGCCGAACAGGCGTTCGGCGCCAAGCGCAGCGGCGCGGCATTCCAGGTTGGCCATCAACGCCGCGCCGATGCCCTGCCTCTGAAACGCATCGGCCACCGACAGGCCGAGTTCGATGCTTGCGGTGTCCTCGTCGAACGCATAGCGGGCTTCGCCGACGATGGTCGCGATGCCATCGCCAGCGACCGTCGCCACCACCGAGAACCGGCCGTCGTCATGCAAATGCGTAAAGGCGTCGAGCTGGCCGGCCGGCAGTTCGCTCGCCGCGCCCATCAGCCGGTTGTAGCGCGACTGCACCGACAGGCCGCGGAAGTACGCCTGCAGCGCAGCCGCATCCTCGGGCGCGACGAAGCGCACCGTCACCAGGGCCCCGCTGCGGGATCGGAGATGGTCGGAATATTGATCGAGATGGTCGAGATCGAGCGCCAGCATGGCCCGCACTCCGCTTCGGCTCACGCCTGCCAGAACGGCTTTCCGGCTTCGAACCGCACGTCGCCCGGCGACACGCCGGCATCGCGCATATCGCGCTCGGTCCAATGCTGGAGTTCGCGCCGGCCATGCTGCCGCTCCTGCCAGGTGCGGACCACTCCAAGGGCCTGGCCGAGCAGGCCCGGTACATGATGATTTGTCATCGATTGGTGGGCGATCGCCGGTTCATGGGTGCAAATGGACATTTTGCTCTCCTAAAGCTAATCTGCCCATCTATATCTGCGCCTCGGTGAATTTCGACAAACGACATGTTGTCTCTTTCGCATGACACAAGCTCATGCATTGCGCGTCAGGACAGACCATGACGGCCCGGCTTCCCTCGCTCAACGGCCTGCGTGCGTTCGAGGCCGCAGCCAGACATCTAAGCTTCACCCTCGCCGCCGCCGAACTGAACGTCACGCAGACCGCGATCAGCCATCAGATCCGGCGGCTGGAGGAGGAATTGGGAATCCGGTTGTTTCTCCGGCAGAATCGCGCGCTGGCGCTGACGCCGCAGGCGCGCGATTACCTGCCGGGGGTGCGCGCGGCGTTCAACGATCTGCGCCTGGCCACCGACCGGCTGCAGCGCAAGGACACCAACGTGCTGACCATCAGCACGCTGGCCTCGATGGCCGCGAAATGGCTGCTGCCACGGCTACCCGCCTTCCAGGAAGCCCATCCCGACATCGAGGTCCGCATCACCACGTCGATGAGCCTGGTCGATTTCGAGCGTGACGATGTCGATGCCGCGATCCGCTATGGCCGCGGCCAGTGGCCGGGGCTGCGCGCCGACTGGCTCACCGCCGATCATTTGTTTCCGGTGTGCAGCCCGTCGCTGATGAGCGGCAAGCATCCACTGCGCAAGCCGGAAGATCTGGTGCACCACACCTTGCTGCATTCCAGCGGTGCGCAGGCGGACGACTGGCGGCTATGGCTGACGGCAGCCGGCCTGCCGATCGACATCGCCAATCGCCCGGGCCCGACCTTCGACCTGATCTTCATGAACCTGCAGGCAGCCATCGACGGCGTCGGGGTGGCGATGGCCCGCACCACCTATGTGGAAGGCGACCTGGCCAAGGGCCGCCTCGTGGTGCCGTTCAAGATCAGCCTGCCCGCCGATGCCGGCTTCTATCTGGTATCGCCGGAAACCACCGCCGAGGCGCCCAAACTTGCCGCGTTTCGTGGGTGGCTGCTGGCGTCAGCGACCAAAAGCCGATGAGCCGGCATCAACGACTGAAAGGATTGTGCCCATGAAAGACCTCGTCCCGCTGGCAGAAAAAATCGCCATCGAACTGATCGCGAGGAAGCAGAAAATTGCCGTATCGGAATCGTCCACCGGCGGTCTGATCTCGGCGGCATTGCTGGCGGTGCCCGGCGCCTCCGCCTATTTCCTCGGCGGCGCGGTGGTCTATACCCGCGATGCCCGCCGCATCCTCGCGGATATCGACAATGACGCCATGCAGGGCATCCGCTCGGCCTCGGAGCCCTATGCAAGACTGCTGGCGAAGCGGATCCGCGAACGCTTCGGCTGCGACTGGGCTTTGTCGGAAACCGGCGCCACCGGCCCCACCGGCAACAGCTATGGCGACGCCGCCGGCCACAGCTGCATGGCGGTGGCCGGACCGCGGAACGATGTGATGACGCTGGAGACCGGCAGCAGCGACCGGCTCGGCAACATGCACACCTTCGCGCAGACGGCGCTGACATTTCTGCTGAAGAACTTAGCGGCTTAACTATCCGCAGCGGCGCACTGTCACCTCTCCCCGGTGGGGAGAGAGGAAGAGGAGCCCCCGGAATGACAGCAAACTACACAACCACTTCCGCCGCCGGCTCCGCCAGAATGCAGCGCGCAATGCGGCTGTCGGCCATGTGCACATTGGGTGGCGGCGCCTCGACGCAGCGCGGCTGGGCGAACGTGCAGCGCGGCGCGAACGAGCAGTTGACCGGCGCCTTGTCGAGCGACGGCGGCGTGCCGGGGATGGTTTCCAGCCGCGCGCCGCGCTTGGCGCCATGCACGGTGGAGGCCAGCAACCCGCGCGGATAAGGATGCACCGCCGAGCGCACGATCTGGCTGAGCGTGCCCTGCTCGACGATCTGGCCGGCATACATCACCGCGACCCGGTCGCAAATCTCGATGGCCACGCCGATATCGTGGGTGACGAAGATGATCGACATGCCGAATTCGCGCTGCAACTCGCGCAGCAACAGCAGGATCTGGATCTGCACGGTGGCATCGAGCGCGGTGGTCGGCTCGTCGGCCAGCAGGATCTTCGGCTTGCAGGCCAGCGCCAGCGCGATCATCGCGCGCTGCCGCATACCGCCGGACATTTCGTGCGGATAGGCATCGAGCCGGCGTTTTGCCGACGGGATGCGCACCACTTCCAGCATCTCCAGCGCGCGCCTGGTGGCGTCCGCCTGGCTCTTGCCCTCGTGCCGCATCACGCTTTCGGCGATCTGCTGGCCTATGGTGTAGACTGGATCCAGCGCCAGCGCCGGCTCCTGGAAGATCATCGACACCGTCTGGCCGCGAAACGCCGACAGCGCTTCGTCGTCGAGCGCCAGCACGTCTTTGCCCATCACCTTGACGGTGCCGGAAATCTGCGTGCGCTTCTTCGGCAGCAGCCGCATCAGCGCGCGCAGGGTCACGCTCTTGCCGGAGCCGGATTCGCCAAGCAGGCCGAGCACCTCACCCTCGCCCAGCGTCAGGCTGAGATCGTTGACCGCATAGACGGTGCGCTCGCCGCTGAAACGGACATTGAGATTGCTGACCTCGACGAGATTGCTCATGTCATCTCCGGGCACTTCTTGTGGAAGTCGGTGGCGCGCTGGAATGCGGCACCGATGGTCAGCACGGTCGATTCATCGAACGGTCGGCCGATCAGCTGCATGCCCACCGGCAAGTTGCTGGCGGCGAAGCCGGCGGGAATGGAGAGCGACGGCAGGCCGAGATAGTTGATCGGCCGGGTGAAGCGGGTCAGCCGCTGGATCATCGCCTCGGCGCCCATGCTGTTGCCGACATCGGTTTCCACAATGGTCGGCGCTGCAATCGGCGACACCGGTGCCAGGACGGCATCGGTGCCGATAACCGCGGCAAGATGCGCGGCCAGCGCCGGACCGCGCCAGCGCATGGTTTCCAGATAGGACACGCCGGAGATGCCGAAGCCGTTCTGCAACCTAGCCAGGATCTGCGGGCCGTAGTCCTGCGGACGCTCGATCATCCAGCGTTTGTGGATCGCAGCGGCTTCGGTAACGATCAACAACTGGCACGCCGCCGATAGCTGGCGCTGGTCCAGCAGGTCGACCTCGACCACATTGATGCCTTCGCGCTTCAGTGTGGCGATGGTGTCCTGCAGGATTCTTGCGGTGTCGGCGTCGAGATCCTCGACGTAGAACGCCTTGGGAATCCCGACGGTCATGCCTTTGGCCGACGCTTTTGTCGCCGCCATGTAATCCGGCACCGCGCGGGTGCTGGTGGTCGGGTCGAGCGGATCGAAGCCGGCCATCAGGCCCGTGACGAGCGCGCAATCCTGAACGGTTCGGGCGAGCGGTCCGACCGTGTCGAGCGACTGCGACAGCGGCATGGCGCCGGCGCGGCTGACCAGACCCACCGTGGTCTTCAATCCGGTGACGCCGCAGAAATGCGCCGGCAGCCGGATCGAGCCGCCGGTGTCGGAGCCCAATGCCGCGAACGTCAGGCGCGCCGCGACCGCCGAGCCCGAGCCCGACGACGAGCCGCCGGTGACATGATCGACGTGCCAGGGGTTATGCACGGCGCCGTAATGCGCGTTGTGGCCGGTCGGGCCATAGGCGAACTCGACCATCTGCAGCGAGCCGAGCCGCACGGAGCCTGCGTCCTTCAGCCGCTGCAGCGCGGTCGACGTGGTGGTCGCCACCCAGTCTCGGCGGATTTGCGAGCCGCAGGTGACCACATGGCCTTCGTCGTAATACATGTCCTTGTGCGCCAGCGGCACGCCATGCAGCGCGCCCCTGCTCTGTCCCTTGGCCAGCGCTACGTCGGCGGCATCGGCTGCGGTGAGCGCGGCATCGGCCTCGATCGACATGAAAGCATTGAGGCTCGGCTGCCATTTGGCGGTGCGATCGAGACAGGACTGGGTGGCTTCGCGCGAGGAAATTTTATTCTGCGCAATGGCGCTGGCGACTTCAGTCAGCGACAGCAATGCGGGCTCGATCACGCTCATTTGGCGGCTTTCGTATTCTGCACGACGAGGAAGGTGGCGGGCTCGAGATCCATGGGCAGCGTGCCGGCGACGGCAGCGAAGCCGTCATAGGCCGGCCCGATGGCGTGGGCGATGCGCTCGGCGACGTCGTCGGCAACGACAAGTCCGCCGACATCGGCGATCGTCTTGATCTGCTTGGGCGTTGGCGCGGTCATGACGGAATGGCTCCTGCAGGTGGCGCCTTGCTGTGGCTGGCGCCTGGAATGAACATGTAGCAGGCGACCTGATGGCCCTGCGCATCGATATCGGTCAGCTTCGGGCTCTCCCCAGAACACACAGTCTCGGCAAACGGACAGCGGGTGTGGAAACGGCAACCGGACGGCGGATCGATCGGGTTGGGCGGATCGCCGGTGATCGGCGGCACCTGCGTGCGGTTATCGGGATCCGACGACGGCATCGCCGCCAGCAGCGCCCGCGTATAGGGATGTGCAGGCCTGTCCCAGACATCGTCCACCGGTCCGAGTTCGACCACTTCGCCGAGATACATCACCAGCACGCGGTCGGAGATGTAGCGAACGACGTTGAGATCGTGGCTGATGAACAGATAGGTGAGGCCGAATTCGCGTTTGAGGTCGACCAGCAGGTTGAGCACCTGCGCCTCGACCGACTTGTCCAGCGCCGAGACCGCCTCGTCGAGGATGACAAGGCGCGGCGACAGCGCCAGCGCACGTGCAATGTTGACGCGCTGGCGCTGGCCGCCGGAGATCTCGTGCGGATAGCGGTTGGCAAAGTTCTCCGGCCGCAGCCCGACCTTGCCGAGCAACTCGCGGGCCAGCGCGCGCGAGGCGTTCTCCGCCATGCCATGCACCTTGGGTCCGAACGCGATCGACTCCTCGATGGTCAGCCGAGGATTGAGCGAGGCATAGCTGTCCTGGAACACCATCTGCATGCCGCGGCGCAGTTCGCGCAACGACAGTTCGCGGCCGACGGCGCGGCCGTCATAGATGATATCGCCGGAATCGCGCGCCATCAGGTGCATCAGCAGCCGTGCAGTGGTCGACTTGCCGCAGCCGGATTCGCCGACAATGCCGACGGTCTCGCCCTTGGCGATGGCGAACGAAACGTTGTCCACGGCGCGCACGGTCTTGCTTTTCGCGAACAGCCCGCCGCGCACCGGAAAATGCTTGGTCAGGCCGTCGACCTGCAGCAGCGGCTGGGCGTCGCCGCCGATATCTTCGATCGGCGCGAGATGTTCGATGGCTTCAACTGTTTCGTTCATGACATCAGTTCCGGATGTCCATGGCGCTGCGCATGCCATCGCTGAGGAGATTGAAACAGATCGACACTGCGAAGATCATCGCGCCGGGCAGTGCCGCCACCCACGGATTGACGTAGATCGCGGTGCGCAGCGTATTCAGCATCAGACCCCATTCAGGCTCCGGCGGTTTTGTCCCCAGACCGAGGAAAGAAAGACCTGCAGCAAGGATCATTGAGACCGAGATCAGCCCGGTGGCGTAGACGAAAATGGTGCCGAGCACGTTGCCCAGCATGTGCACACGCATGATGGTGAAGGCGTCGGCGCCGGACGCCCGCGCCGCCTCGACAAAGTCGGCGTTGCGCACGCCGGTGGTGACGCTCTCGGCAACGCGGGTGATCTGCGGCACGAACACAATGGTCAGCGAGACGATGGAATTGACGATGCCGGCGCCGAGCGCGCCGGAGATCGCGATCGCCAGCAGCACCGACGGGAAGGCGTAGAAGATGTCGACGGTGCGCATGATTGCGGTATTGACCTTGCCGCCGACGTAGCCCGCGATCAGGCCGAGCGAGGTGCCGATCACGAAAGCGAGGATCACCGGCAGGATGCCGATCAAGAGCGACAGCCGGCCGCCATAGATCAGCCGCGCCAGCATGTCGCGGCCGAGTTCGTCGGTGCCGAGCGGATAGTTCGGCGTGCCGATGTGGCGCAGCCGGCGGATCATCGAGCCCTGATAGGGATCGGCCAGCCCGAGCCAAGGCGCGAACAAGGCACCGAGCAGGATCAGCAGCAGGATGGCTGCGCAGACCATGCTGACCTTGTCGCGGACAATGCGACGGCCCACCGTGGCCCAGTAGCCGCGCGCGGCGTGCACGGGAGCTGCCTGCAGGGCGGTGTCTGTCATCGCGGTCATGAGGTGAAGTCCGGCATGGTCAGCTCCGCTTGATGCGCGGATCGATCGCGGCCTGCGCGATATCGACCAGAAGATTGAGAAACACGAAGAACAGCGCCAGCACCAGGATCGTGCCCTGCAGCAACGGCAGGTCGCGCTGGAAGATCGCCGAATTCAACAGCAGGCCGGAGCCCGGCCAGGAGAACACCGTCTCGATCAGGATCGAGCCGCCGAGCATGTAGCCGAGCTGCAGGCCCATCACCGCCAGCGCGGTCGGCGCGGCGTTCTTGATGACATGGCGAAACACCTTGGTTTCACGCAGGCCTTTGGCGCGCAGGGCTTCGACGAAATCCTGCGACAGGATGTCGCCGGTCAGCGCCCGCACGGTGCGGGTGACGATGCCCATGGGGATCACCGAGGTGGTGATCGCGGGGAGCACCAGATATTTGATGTGCTCCCAGTCCCAGCCCCACGCGCCGGAGCCGCCAGGGCCGGCGCCCACCGCGGGCAGCCAGTTGAGCTGCACCGAGAAGATGATCACCAGCACCATGCCGAGCCAGTAATGCGGCACCGAGACGCCGGCGATGGCGATGGAGGTGGCGACCTTGTCGACCCAAGTGTCACGGAAATAGCCGGCGATCAGGCCGAAGAACAGGCCGAGGGTGAAGCCGATCAGCGCCGCGGCGATGGCCAGCATGACCGTATTGTTGACGGCGCGCAGCACTTCGGCAAGCACCGGGCGGCCGGTGGCGATGGAATTTCCGAGGTCGCCATGGACAGCACGCCACAGCCACAGCCCGAACTGCACCGGCAGCGGCCGGTCGAAGCCATAGGCGATGCGCAGCTGGGCCGCGAGTTCCTGCGAAGCGTCGGCCGGCAGGATGGCCACCAACGGATCACCGGGGGTGATGTGCACCAGCAGGAAGCACACCAGTGCCACGCTGACGACGATCGGGATCACATAGACGATGCGCCGGGCGATATAGACGAACAAAGGTCACCTTCGGTTTCTTGCAGAGCTGGGCGCTTTCTTTCCCTCCCCCTTGCGGGGAGGGTGGCCGGCCGAAGGCCGTGACGGATGAGGGGGGGGTCCGGGCTCAGAGTTTTTGGCTACCCCTCACCCGTCTCGAATGACCTTCGGTCATTCAATCCACCCTCTCCCACAAGGGGAGAGGGAAGAAACGAGCTTCGCTAATACCTTTGCAGCGATGTTGCCCCTACGGCGTCATCGACACCGGCGAGAAGTCGACGAACCAGCTCTTGGGCTGCACAAAGCCCTTGATCTTCGGGCTCAGCGCACGCGGCCCGACGTCATGGGCGACGTAAAGGAACGCAGCGTCGTCGATCGAGGCGGCGTTCAATTCGGCCAGGGCCTCGTCACGCGCGGCGGGATCGAAGGTGGTGCGGGCCTTGGTCACCAGCTCGTCGAACTTCGGGTTGTTGATGTAACCCCAGTTGTTGGACACCGGGGGTGCCATCGACGACTGCAGGAAGCGCACCAGCGCGAAGAACGGATCCATCGCCGCATAGGTCACGTTGGTGGCGTTGGAGCCGTTCGCGCTGGGATCCTTGACGCCGCGGCGCCAGTTGGTGAACAGCGTATTCCACTCGATGACGTCGAGCTTGACGTCGAAATAGCACTCCGCGAGCGCCTGCTGCAGATATTCGTTCATCGGCAGCGGCAGCATCTGGCCGGAGCCCGACGCCGAGGTCTGGGTCTTCACTTCAAGTTTCTTGGTCGGGCCGTAGCCGGCTTCCTTCATCAGCGCCTGCGCAGCCTTCAGGTCGTACTTGATCTGAAAGGTCGGCTTGCCGCGCCAGGGATGGCCGGGCTCGAAGGTACCGGTGGCCGGCACCATCAGGCCGGCCAGCAAACCGTCGCGCAGGCCTTCGCGATCGATGCACAGATTGGCGGCCTTGCGGACGCGGATGTCGTTCCACGGCGAGCCTTCGACGCGGGAGAACTGCCATGGCCAGACATGGGGCTGCTCGTTCTTCTCGATCTTGAAGCCGCGGGCGGTGATTTCCTTGACCGCATCGGGCGCCGGCGCCTCGATCCAGTCGACCTGGCCGGACAGCAGCGCCGCGGTGCGGGCGTTGGCTTCCGGCATCGGCAGCAGCAGCATCTTGTCGACCTTGGGGATGCGGTCCTTGTTCCAGTAGCTGTCGTTCTTCGCCAGTTCGAGACGCTCGCGCGGCGTGAATTTGGACATCTTCCACGGGCCGGTGCCGGCGGGTTCGCGGGCGAACGCCGCCCAGGCCGCCTGCGACTTCGCCTTGGCGTCGGCGCCCTCGGCCTTGTCGAAGAAGCCCTGCCACTTGCTGGGGCTGACCATATAGAGGTTGGTGAGGTTGATCGGCAGGAACGAGTCCGGCTCCTTGGTGGTCAGTTCGACGGTCATGTCGTCGATCTTCTTCGCCGAGACCAGCGTCGGCATGCGCGACGCGGTGACACCGACCTGGCTGGCGTCGAACTGCACGGCATCCTGCTTCAGCACCTTCTCGACGTTCCAGACCACGGCATCGGCGTTGAACGGCGTGCCGTCATGAAAGACGACGCCAGAGCGCAGCTTGAAGGTCCACTTCTTCTTGTCGGCGTCATCCACCTTCCATTCGGTGGACAGGCCGGGAATGACCACACTCGCCTTGGTTGCCGACGACAGGTCCCACATCGTGAGGCCGTCATACATCGTGTTACCGGTGAAGCGATTGCCTTCAAAACCCTGATCGGGCTGGCCGAGCGTGCGCGGAATGTCGGCGGCCGTCATGCCGATGCGCAGCACGGTCTCGGCGCGCGCGGCCTGCGGCAGCGTCAGCGCGGTCGCAACGCTCATCATGGCGATCGCCATCGCAAGGCGGCTCTTGGTCGGCTTCTCGATACGCATCGGTGTCAGTCCCCATGGATTGGATGGCTCGGCGTTGCAGCCTAAGCACTGGCTAATTCTTATGCAACGGCCGTGCCAGCGGCGGCATGTCGCTGCGCTGGATGACTCGGTGTGCGGCACGGAGTCCCATTGGCACACAGTGCATCAGCATCTGCCTATTGTGGCATCAAGCTTGCAGGAATTTGCCGACTCTCACCCATTCTCATTGGAGCCTGTTTACATGCGCGTTCGGAATTCAATACTGGTTGCGGCCATCGCCGCCGTGCTGGGTGCGATTGCACCGGCGCACGCCGAGTCGGTGGTGCGCTATGGCATCTCGATGGCCGACATTCCGCTGACCACCGGTCAGCCCGACCGCGGCGCCGGCGCCTATCAGTTCACCGGCTACACCATCTATGATCCGCTTGTCGCATGGGAGATGGACGTGTCCGATCGCCCGGGCAAGCTGATCCCCGGCCTGGCCACCGAGTGGAAGGTCGATCCCGCCGACAAGACCAAGTGGCGCTTCACCTTGCGCAAGGGCGTCAAGTTTCATGACGGCAGCGAGTTCAACGCCGATGCCGTGGTGTGGAATCTGGACAAGGTGCTGAACGAAAAGGCACCGCAGTTTGACAAGCGCCAGAGTGCCCAGGTCAAGACCCGCCTGCCCTCGGTCGCCAGCTACGCCAAGATCGACGATTCCACCGTCGAGATCACCACCAAGACCGTGGATTCGTTCTTCCCCTACCAGATGCTCTGGTTCCTGGTCTCCAGCCCGGCGCAATATGAGAAGGTTGGCAAGGACTGGGACAAATTCGCCGCCACGCCGTCGGGCACGGGCCCGTTCAAACTGACAAAACTGGTGCCGCGCGAGCTCGCCGAACTGACAAAGAATGTCGACTACTGGGACAAGAAGCGGATTCCGAAGGTGGACAAGCTGGTCCTCGTGCCGATGCCCGAAGCGCTCACCCGCACCAACGCGCTGCTGGCCGGACAGGTCGACCTGATCGAGACCCCGGCGCCCGATGCCGTGCCGCAGTTGAAGGGCGCCGGCATGAAGATCGTGGACAACGTCACGCCGCACGTCTGGAATTATCATCTCAGCGTGCTGCCGGGGTCGCCCTGGACCGACATCCGCCTGCGCAAGGCACTGAATCTCGCCATCGACCGCGACGCCGTGGTTGGCCTGATGAACGGCCTCGCCAAGCCGGCCATCGGCCAAGTCGATCCGTCCAGCCCGTGGTTCGGCAAGCCGACCTTCAAGATCAAGTACGATCTTGCTGAAGCCAAAAAGTTGGTGAAGGAAGCCGGCTACGGTCCCGACAAGCCCTTGAAAGCCACCTTCATCATCGCCAATGGCGGCACCGGCCAGATGCTGTCGCTGCCGATGAACGAGTTCCTGCAGCAGAGCTTCAAGGAAATCGGCGTCGACGTCGAGTTCAAGGTCGTCGAACTCGAAGTGCTGTACACCGCATGGCGCAAGGGCGCGGCCGACGACAGCATGAAGGGCATTACCGCCAACAACATCGCCTACGTCACCTCCGACCCGCTCTATGCTATCGTTCGCTTCTTCGACTCGCGCCAGGTCGCGCCGGTCGGCGTCAACTGGGGCGGCTACAAGAATCCCAAGGTCGACGCACTGATCGACGAAGCCAAGAACAATTTCGATCCCGCCAAGCAGGACGAATTACTGGCGCAGGCACATGCGCTGATCGTCGACGACGCGGTGCTGGTCTGGGTCGTCCACGACACCAACCCGCACGCACTGTCGCCGAAGGTGAAGAAGTTCGTGCAGGCGCAGCACTGGTTCCAGGACCTGACCACGATCAGCATGGACTGAGCTGAAGCCCAGCTACGCGCGAAGCTACTGCAGCAGTCTCTGCACATCATCAGGCGTCGCCGATCACTCGGCGGCGCCTTCTTTCTTTCCCCTCTCCCCCGGCCGCCGCGTAGCAGCGGTTGGCGGGAGAGGGGAAGAGAGCGTCGCTGCATTGGGGAGTAGGAACGAGGCAACGGAACCCCTCCCCGCCCCGCGACTTGATCCGCACCGTCCTCGCAGTCCGGTGCCGCGCATGATCGACGATCTCTGGTACAAGAACGCCGTCTTCTATTGCCTCTCGGTCGGCAGCTACATGGATGCCGACGGTGACGGCGTCGGTGATTTCAAGGGCCTGCTGCGGCGGCTTGACTACCTGCACGGCCTCGGCGTCACCGCCATCTGGCTGATGCCGTTCCAGCCCTCGCCCGGCAAGGACGACGGCTACGATATCTCCGACTATTACGGCGTCGATCCGCGCTACGGCACGCTCGGCGATTTCGTCGAATTCACCCATGGCTGCAAGCAGCGCGGCATTCGCGTCATCATCGACCTCGTGGTCAACCACACCTCGGACCAGCACAGCTGGTTCAAGGCGGCAAAGAGCTCACCCGATTCAAGATATCGCGACTGGTACGTCTGGTCCGACAAGAAGCCCGCCAATGCCAACAAGGGCATGGTGTTTCCCGGCGTGCAGAGATCCACCTGGACCCACGACAAGGACGCCAAGGCCTGGTTCTTCCACCGCTTCTATGATTTCCAGCCCGATCTAAATACCTCGAACCCCTATGTGCAGGCCGAGATCCTCAAGATCATGGGCTTCTGGATCCAGCTCGGCGTCTCCGGCTTCCGCATGGACGCGGTGCCGTTCGTGATCGCCACCAAGGGGCCGAAGGTCAACAAGCCGACCGAGCAATACGACATGCTGCGCGCCTTCCGCGAATTCCTGCAGTGGCGCAAGGGCGACGCCATCATCCTCGCCGAAGCCAACGTGCTGCCGGACACCGACATGGAATATTTCGGCGACGACGGCGACCGCATGCAGATGATGTTCAATTTTCACGTCAACCAGAACCTGTTCTATGCGCTGGCCTCGGCCGACTCCCGCCCGTTGGCCGGCGCGCTGAAAGTCACCAAGCCGCGGCCGGCAACAGCGCAATGGGGCCTGTTCCTGCGCAACCACGACGAACTCGATCTCGGCCGGCTCAGCGAAGAGCAGCGCAAGACGGTGTTCGAAAAATTCGGCCCCGATAAATCCATGCAACTCTACGACCGCGGCATCCGACGTCGCCTGGCGCCCATGCTCGGCGGCGACCGCCGCCGGCTGGAGCTCGCCTACAGCCTGATGTACACGCTGCCGGGCACGCCGGTGCTGCGCTATGGCGACGAGATCGGCATGGGCGACGATCTCGACCTGCCCGAGCGCAACTGCGCGCGCACGCCGATGCAATGGTCGACCGAGCCGCATGCTGGCTTTACCAAGAACGCGAACCCGAAGAACCCCGTGATCGACAAGGGACCCTACGGCTACGATCACGTCAACGTCGCCAAGCAGCGGCGCGATCCTAATTCCATGCTGAACTGGACCGAGCGCATCATCCGCATGCGCAAGGAGGTGCCGGAGGTCGGCTGGGGCGACTTCAAGGTGATCGCCACCCGCGATCCCGCGGTGTTCGTCATGCGCTACGACTGGCGCAACAATTCGGTACTCTTTGTGCACAATCTGGACGAGAAGCCGCGCGAGGTGTCGTTCGCGGTAGGACTGCCCGGCAAGCAGGGCGAACACCTGATCAACCTGCTGACCGAGGAGCACAGCCACGCCGACGACAAGGGCAGACACAGGCTGATGCTGGAGGCCTACGCCTATCGCTGGTATCGGGTCGGCGGCCTGGACTATCTGCTCAAGCGCAGCGACATCGACGGCGACACCGATGCGCATCCGGAGTAGCCTAAAACTCGTGTTCCGCACGCGGCGCGGCATTCTTATGCCGCCCCGCAGATGCGGGATCCACCGCTTGCTAAACAAGATGGGCCCGGATCTGCGAAGCAATACTTCGTACTGCGTCGCGTCCGGGCACGAGACGGAAGACTATCGCAACCGGACGATCACGCCCTCATTGCCGCGCAGCTCCAGCACACCAGAGACGTTCTCACCCTTGCGGTCCAGCTCCGTCGTCAGCGCGATTTCGCCGCCGTCGCCCTCCACATGCATCGACGCCGGCTCGTTGCTGAAATTGAGCGCCACCAGCAGAGCCTTGCCGTCATAGACGCGGCGATAGGCCAGCATGTCGCCGGCGGTCTGCGCGGGGACGTAGTCGCCGAACACCAGCTCCGGCGCGTGCCTGCGCAGGTCGATCAGCTTCACATAGAGGCTGAGGATGGAGTGCGGGTCCGTCGCCAGCACTGCCGCATTGTCGGTGACAAAATCCTCCGCGAGCGGCAGCCACGGCTCGCCCGAGGTGAAGCCGGCGTTGGCAGTCGCGCCCCATTGCATCGGAGTGCGACAACCGTCGCGGCCGACGCCGATGCCGGGCACATTCTTCTCGAACGGGTCCTGCACCTGCTCCGGCGGGATCGCCACCTGGCGCATGCCGATCTCGTCGCCATAATACAGCGTCGGCGTGCCCCGCAGCGTCAGCAGCAGCATCGCAGCGACGCGGGCTTGCGCCACGCCAACGCGGCTGGCGACGCGCGGCCGGTCATGATTGCCGAGCACCCAGTTGGGCCATGCGCCGAGCGGTAGCGCCTGCTCGTAGCGATCGATCAGCGCCGCAATCTCGCGCGCATTCCACGGCGCCGACAACAGCGCGAAGTTGAACGGCAGGTTGGCGCCTGTGAGATCCTTGCCATAATAGGCCACCAGCCGTTCGACCGGCAGATAAACCTCGCCGATCAGTACGCGGTCGTCGAATTCGTCGGTCACCGCCCGCATCTCGGCCACCACCTCCTGCACCTCCGGCTGGTCGGCCGAATGCAGCGTCAGCACCACCTCATGCGGCGGCCGCCCGGCGTGAAAATTCGGATTGGCCGGGTTGTCGCGGAAGTCGGCATCCTTGATCAGATGCCAGATCACGTCGACCCGGAAGCCATCGACGCCGCGGCGCAGCCAGAACCGCATCACCTCGTAGATGGCATGGCGGACATCGGGATTGCGCCAGTTCAGGTCCGGCTGCTTGTCGAGGAAAGCGTGATAGTAATATTGCTGCGTCGTTTCATCATAGGCCCACGCGCTGCCGCCGAATTCCGACATCCAGTTGTTCGGCACCGTTCCATCCGGCGTCGGATCGCGCCAGATGTACCAGTCGCGCTTGGGATTGTCGCGCGAGCTTCGGCTTTCAATGAACCAGGGATGCTGGTCCGAGGTGTGGTTCGGCACCAGGTCGAGGATGAGCTTGAGGCCGTGAGCGTGAGCCGCTTCAACCAGCGCGTCGAAATCCGCAGATGTGCCGAAGATCGGATCAATGCCGATATAGTCCGAAATGTCGTAACCGAAATCGGCCATCGGCGACGGAAAGATCGGCGACAGCCAGATCGCATCGACGCCGAGACGGGTCAGATAGGGCAGCCGAGCGATAATCCCGGTGAGATCGCCAATTCCGTCGCCGTTGGAGTCCTGGAACGAGCGCGGATAGATCTGATAGATGGTGCCGGCCTGCCACCAGACGGTCGCTGCAATGTTCATGCTCGGATACTAAACCAACAAGTCAGGCAAAATGGGCAAAAAAATACGGCCTTCCCACGGGAAGGCCGCCGCTGCGAAGAATGAATTAGTCGCGTTCGATGACAACCGGGCGACGCTCGCGATCATAGTCGCGATCACGGTCACGACCGCGCCTGATGATGACGGTCTCGTCGCGGTCGCGGTAGCCGCGTTCGCGGACATATTCGCGGTCACGGTGGCGGTCGGGCACGGTCCCCACCGTGACACCGCCCCGGCCAACGCCGATACCGATTTCCTCGGCACCTGCGGGAATGGCACTGCCGATTGCCGCTGCGGCAACGGCAACGATAGCCAGATGCTTGATCATTTCGTGCTCCTCGATGGGAAACGATCAGGTTGCAACGCGAAGCTGCAGGGAAGGTTCCCGCAATATTACAAGGCCGTCATCTCATGAGGATCAGGGCGTGACTTGGGAGCGCAAAATACCTTTCGGCGCAGTTTGCCGCTTCCAGGTGGCGTTGGCGACGTGCACCGACGAGAACGCCGGGCGCTCCACATAGCGGCCATCGCCCTTCCCCGCGCGCAGATCGCCCGGCAGCCAGGCTACCTTGCCGCGCGACAGCGTCATCACGGGCGCGCCGGTACATTCAAAGCCTTCGAACACATTGTAGTCGATGCGGCTGAGCTGCGCTTTCGCGGTGATGGTCTTACCAGCATCGGGATCCCACACCACGAGGTCGGCATCCGACCCCACCGCCACCGCACCCTTGCGTGGATAGATATTGAGAATGCGCGCGATGTTCGCCGAGGTCACCGCGACGAATTCTTCCTTGGTGAGACGCCCGGTGTTAACGCCGGCGGTCCACAGCACCGGCATGCGGTCCTCGAGCCCGCCGGTGCCGTTGGGAATTTTCCGGAAGTCGCCGACGCCGATGCGCTTCTGCGCGGTGGTGAAGGCGCAGTGATCGGTAGCCACCACCTGCAAGGAGCCGGACTGCAGCCCGGCCCACAGGCTGTCCTGATGCGTCCTAGCGCGGAATGGCGGCGACATCACACGGCGCGCGGCATGGTCCCAGTCGCGGTGCGCATATTCGCTATCGTCGAGTGTGAGATGCTGGATCAGCGGCTCGCCGTAGACGCGCTTGCCGGCAGCGCGGGCGCGGGCAATCGCCTCAACGGATTCCCGGCAGCTCGTATGCACCACATAGACCGGCGCCCCGGTCATGTCGGCGATCATGATGGCGCGGTTGGTGGCCTCGCCCTCCACCTCGGGCGGCCGGGAGAAGGCATGGCCCTCCGGGCCGTTGATCCCCCGCGTCAGCAATGCCTCCTGCATCCGCGCGACCACATCACCATTCTCGGCATGGACCAGCGGCATGGCACCGAGATTGGCGCAGCGCGCGAAGGAATTGTACAACTCGTCGTCGTCCACCATCAGCGCACCCTTATAGGCCATGAAATGCTTGAAGGTGTTGATGCCGTAGGTCTTCACCACCGTCTCCATCTCGTCGAACACCTGCTGCGACCACGACGTCACCGCCATATGGAAGCCGTAGTCCGACGCCGCCTTCTCCGAGCGATGCCGCCAGTCCTGATAGGCGGCCAGCATCGACTGGCCGGGATCGGGAATGCAGAAGTCCACCACCATGGTGGTGCCGCCCGATAGCGCTGCCTTGGTGCCCCATTCGAAGTCGTCGGCGGACACGCTGCCCATGAACGGCAGTTCCAGATGGGTGTGCGGATCGATCCCGCCCGGCATGACGTAGCAGCCGCCGGCGTCGATCACCTCCGCTCCCAAGGGCGCATCGAGATGGGCGGCGACGGCGACGATGGCCCCGTCATCGATGAGCACATCGGCCCGGCGGGAATGATCGTGGTTCACAATGGTGCCGCCGCGGATCAGAATGGGCATGGGGCCTCCTTGCCTCGCTGTCATTCCGTGGCGCGCGCGGCGTCAGCCGCGAGCGAGCCCGGAATCTCGAAATGTATAAAAACATATCGGGATTCCGGGTCTGCGCGCCAGCCGGCTTCGCCGACCGACGCGCATCCCGGAATGACAGCGGCGATCACGTGCCGGCCCAAGCATTAAATCGCATTGCTGGGCATCGGCCGGTCGGTAATCTGCTGGCCGAACAGGCTGCCGACCAGTTCGACCATGACGCGGGCGGTGCGGCCGCGCTCGTCGAGGAACGGGTTGAGTTCGACGATGTCGAGCGAGCACATCAGGCCGGAATCATGCAGCAACTCCATGATTAGATGCGCCTCCCGATAGGTGGCGCCGCCGGGCACCAGAGTGCCAACGCCGGGCGCTGTGGCCGGGTCGAGAAAGTCCACGTCGAAACTGACATGCAGCACGCCCTTGCGCGCCTTGACCTTGTCGATCACTCGGCGGATCAGCACGCCGACGCCGAATTCGTCGATCTGGCGCATGTCGGCGACCGTGATGTTGCGTGCCTGCACCAGCTCTTTTTCCAGCCTGTCGATGGAGCGGATGCCGAACAGGTCGAGATGGTCGGGCCGGATCGAGGCGCGCGGCTGCGCGCCAAGCAGACGGTCAAGCCCGGGCTCGCCGCACAGAAACGCCGCCGACATGCCATGCATGTTGCCGGTGATGGTGGTCGCCGGGGTATTGTAGTCGGCGTGCGCGTCGAGCCACAGCACGAACAGCTCGCGGCCCTGGCCATGCCAGTGCCGGGCGACGCCGTTGACCGAGCCCATGGACAGGCTGTGATCGCCGCCGAGGAAAATCGGCAGCGCGCCGGAGCGCGCCAGCTCGTAAGCGCGGCTGCTCAGTGCCTCGATCCAGCGCTGGATATCGCGATAATGCTTGGCGTTTTCCGGCGGCGTATCGTGGACGGGATGGCCGTCCAGCGCGGTGAGGTCGCCGTGGTCCTCGACCTCGAAGCCCAGCTCCTGCAGCAGCGTCGTCAGCCCCGCAGTGCGCAGCGCCGCCGGCCCCATCAGGGTGCCCCGCTGCGAGGCTCCGACTTCAACAGGAGCGCCGAGCAGCGCGATCCGCTTGTGGTCAGTCATTCGCATGATCCCGGATTGAAATGCGGAAATAAAGCGGCGAAAATTCGCATCGCACTGCAACGTAATCGGCGCGAAGCGGTTGTCTTGCGCATTTGATCACCAAACATATGGGGCAATCGTGACGAATAGAACGGTCGAAGAAGGCTTGCCGTATCCGCTGGGCGCGCACTGGGACGGCAGGGGGACGAATTTCGCATTGTTTTCGGCCAATGCCACCAGGGTCGAGATATGCCTGTTCGATGGCGAGACCGAGACCCGCATCGAACTGCCCGAATATACCGACGAGGTCTTCCACGGCTATATCCCCGATGTCGGGCCCGGCACGTTCTACGGTTACCGCGTGCACGGCCCCTATGAACCGGAGAACGGCCACCGCTTCAATCCCAACAAGCTGCTGCTCGATCCGTACGCCCGCGCCCATGCTGGCCAGCTGGAATGGAATCCGGCGGTCTTCGGCTACAAGATGGAGACCGGTGACGACACCACCTTCGATGAGCGCGACAGCGCGCCCTTCATGCCTAAATGCGTTGTGGTGGACAAGAACTTCGACTGGACCGGTGAAGCCGGCCGGCAACCGGTGCCGTGGGACCAGACCATCGTCTATGAGACCCACGTCAAGGGCTTCACCAAGCTTCACCCTGACGTGCCGGAAGCCCTGCGCGGCACCTATGCCGGCTTCGGCACCGCGCGGGTGGTGGATTATTTTCGCGACCTCGGCATCACCTCCGTCGAGTTGCTGCCGATCCACACCTTCATCAACGACGACTACCTGCTCGACAAGAGACTGGTGAACTACTGGGGCTACAACACCATCGGCTTCTTCGCCCCCGATCCGCGCTACGCCTCCGACGTGCCGAACAGCCTGCGCGAGTTCAAGGAGATGGTGGCTGCACTGCATGCCGGCGGGCTCGAGGTGATCCTCGACGTGGTCTACAACCACACCGCCGAAGGCAACGAGCTCGGCCCGACGCTGTCCTTCAAGGGCATCGACAACGCCAGCTACTACCGCCTGCTGCCGGAGAAGAAGCGCCATTACATCAACGACACCGGCACCGGCAACACGGTTAACCTGTCCCACGCCCGCGTGATCCAGATGGTCAACGACTCGCTGCGCTACTGGGTGCGGGAAATGCACATTGACGGCTTTCGCTTCGATCTCGGCACCATTCTCGCCCGCGAGGTCTATGGCTTTGACGAGCAGAGCGGCTTCCTCAAGGCGGTCGATCAGGATCCGTTGCTGACCACGGTGAAGCTGATTGCCGAACCGTGGGACATCGGGCCCGGCGGATACCAGGTCGGCGGGTTTCCGCCTGGCTGGGCGGAATGGAATGACAAGTTCCGCGACACCATGCGCGATTTCTGGCGCGGCGAGGCGCCGGTCGCCGCGCTGGCGCCCCGGCTGTCGGCCTCGGCGGATCTGTTCAACCACCAGGGCCGCCGCGCCTGGTCCTGCGTCAACTTCGTCACCGCCCATGACGGCTTCACGCTGAACGACTGGGCCAGCTACAACGAGAAGCACAACGAGGCCAACGGCGAGGATAACAAAGACGGCTCATCCAACAACGCGTCGTGGAATTGCGGTGTTGAAGGTCCAACGGACGACAAGGCGATCATCGCGCTGCGCGAGCGGCAGAAGCGCAACATGCTGGCAACTCTGCTGTTCTCACAGGGCACGCCGATGCTGCTCGGCGGCGACGAGTTCGGCCGCACCCAGCAGGGCAACAACAACGCCTACTGCCAGGACAGCGAGATCTCCTGGTTCAACTGGGAACTGACCGACGACGGCAAGGATCTGTTGAAGTTCACCAAACGCCTGATCGACCTGCAGCGGAGCTGCGCGATCCTGCGCCGGAGCCGGTTCCTGACCGGACAGCACGATCCGCACCTCGATGTCCGCGACGTCACCTGGATCAACGCCAATGGCAGCGAAATGCAGGAGGAGCATTGGACCGACGGCAACATCAAATCCATCGGGATGCTGCTGGACGGCCGCGCCCAGAAAACCGGCATCCGCCGGCTCGGCGAAGACCAGACCGTGCTGCTCGTGCTGAACGGCTATGAGGACGTCGTCGATTTCACCATGCCTGAGGCGTTCGGCGGCAGCCAGTGGACCCTGCTGATCGATACCAACATCCCCGATACCGATGGTGGAACCGACTTCCCGTTCGGCGAAGTCTATCAGGTGACGGGACGGTCGCTGCTGCTGCTATCGCTCAAGCAATAGCGCGAACCTTTCTCGCGCCGGACCGACCCATCACGACCCGCGCTGTGCCGATCGCCGGCCGGCGCGGGTCGTTTCTTTTGGGACCAGGCCCGTGTGGAGGAACCGCCCCTGAATGCCCACATTTTCTGCACAAATCGGCCCGGCGTTCCCGGAACGAACAGTGATTAATGCACTTATTTGACAATCATTATTTCTTCGCCTCGCCAGACATGGAGATTCCAGTGCAGATACGTGCGGGCTACGACATTGCGTTCCAATGCTATCAGGAAACCCCGATGGTCCTGATGCTGAGCGTTCATCCCGATCGCCAGCGCGATTTGGTCACTCCTGATCGCATCCAGTTTTCCCATGATGTCCAGGCCCGTAACTATCTCGACATGTTCGGCAACACCTGTACCCGCATCATCGCACCGCCAGGCCTCACCGAGATCAGCAACGACTTTCTGATCAACGACAGCGGCCTGCCCGACGCGGTCAATCCGGATGCCCGCCAGACCCCGATCGGCGAACTTCCTGACGATGCGCTAGTCTATCTGCTTGGCAGCCGCTATTGCGATACCCAGAAGCTCTCCGATCTGGCGTGGTCGATGTTCGGCGGCATCACAGGCGGCTGGCAGCGTGTGCAGGCAATCTGCGACTACGCCCACGACCGTATCTCGTTCGGCTATCACCATGCCCGCAATGACCGCACTGCGTCGGAAGGCCATGACGAGCGCGTCGGCGTCTGCCGCGACTTCGCCCATTTGGCCGTCACCCTGTGCCGCTGCATGAATATCCCGGCGCGCTACTGCACCGGCTATCTTGGCGACATCGGCGTGCCCATCGATCCCGCGCCGATGGATTTCAGTGCCTGGTTCGAGGTCTATCTGGACGGCCGCTGGTACACGTTCGATGCCCGCCACAACCATCCGCGCATCGGCCGCATCGTCATGGCCCGGGGCCGCGATGCCGCCGACGTGGCAATCTCCACCGCCTTCGGCCCGGCGCCGCTGGCGAAGTTCGTGGTGATCACCGAGGAAGTCGTCACTACATCGAACCAAGCACCGATCTGCATGGTGGCGTAGTTCCCTCAGCGGAACCGTCGCTCAGTCCGGACAATTCCATCTTTCGTTATGCCCGGCCTCGTGCCGGGCATTCGCGTATCAGGGCAAGGCACCGCGTCGGCCCCACGACGCGGTCCACGTCCGTCCAAGACAACAAAAGCCCGCCGGTTTCCCGGCGGGCTCCTTTGGCCTGCTGCCTAGCGGATCAGCAGGAACAGGATGATCAGGGGGATCGGAATTCCGACCAGCCAGAGGAGAATGGGCATGTGATGTTCCTTTCGGTTTGAGGTGAGTTAGATCTTACGTATTCAGGCGACGCTTGTTGCCCCAGGTACCGTCACGCAGGCCGCCACCTTCGGTCGCAGCAAGGCTGGCACAGAACGCGCCGAGGAGCAGTGAAGCGGTGAGCCAAAAGGCCAGCGAGGCAGTGGCCTTGCGGGCCGCATCCAGGTTTGCCTTGGCGTCATTGATAACCTGATTGACGCGGGCCTCGGCATCCGCCTGGCTCAGACCGGCACGTGCCGAGACGACCTTTGCAACGTAAGTCTTGTCGGCAGGCTTCATGTCGGAGCCGGCTTTGAAGCTGGTGCCGAGCAGACGGGTCAGTTCGCCGCGCGAATCAGCCGGATTGGTATTGGCCTGCGGGGTATCCGAGCGAAGCAGGGAGTCCACATAACCGTCCATCGGACCGGAAGCTGCCGTCACCGCGCCCTGGGTCGCCCCCGAAGCGGCGCCGCCCATGACGCTGGCGGCCGGCGTTGCGAGCAGAACGGCGCCGAGCACCGACGCGAAGGCCCATGTGATGAAGCCATGCGCGGTATCGCGGAAGTAGACTTCATCGCTGTGCACGCCGGTCCACCTGGTGCGCAGACGGCCGGCGATGTAGCCACCGATCGACGACGAGATCATCGCGATCACGATGAGGTAGATGCCCGTCGCCAGCTTGAAGGTCGTGGCAGACACGCCTGAACCCGACCATGGCGATACCGAGGTGGCGCCGAGCGCGACGCCGAGCGTCAGCAAGACCAACGTCAATGCACAGGACACGACGGCTCCTGCAAAGATTGCTGGCCATGAGACGCCTGCGCCCGACGTTTCCGTCGCGTCGGTCGGTTGGATAACCACTGTATCGATCATAATCGCTCCTGCCCGGCGGGCCTGTCGTGTTTCAACTGCGCAATCAATGTGCAGCAGGAACATTGGTTCCGACGAAATCGCACGGCGCTGCGCGCGGAAACCGACTTAAAACAAGACGCTCTCGCGATCTCCCATAAGATTTTTAAAACTGTAGTTGTCGCGGAAGAGGGAACTCAAAACACGTTACGCGGTTTGGAATGCCTCAAAAGATATCCCAACCGGAGTTGCTGTTTCATGGCTACCAAAAAGGCTGCCGCGTCCAAGAAGGGCGTCGCGCGCCCACCGAAAGCCCGGTCGTCCGGTCAGTCGTCGACCGTAGCGGACAACCAGTCGCTCGATCTCGACACCGGCAAGAACGCCGACCTCGCCCGCGACACCCTGGAACCTGGCGAAGCCATGACCGGCAACCAGGGCGTCGTGATCTCCGACGACCAGAACTCACTGAAGGCGGGTCCGCGCGGCCCCTCCCTGCTGGAAGACTTTCACCTTCGCGAGAAGATCACCCATTTCGACCACGAGCGCATTCCGGAGCGCGTGGTGCACGCGCGCGGCGCCGCGGCGCATGGCGTGTTCGAACTTTATGAGGACCTTTCCGAATTCACCTCGGCGGGCGTTCTGACCGATACCTCGCGCAAGACGCCGGTGTTCGTGCGGTTTTCCACAGTCGCGGGATCCCGCGGCTCCGCCGACACCCCGCGGGACGTGCGCGGCTTCGCCGTCAAGCTGTACACCCAGGAAGGCGTCTGGGACATCGTCGGCAACAACATGCCGGTGTTCTTCATTCAGGACGCCATCAAGTTTCCGGACCTCATCCATGCGGTGAAGCCCGAGCCCAACAACGAGATTCCGCAGGCCGCATCGGCCCACGACACGTTCTGGGATTTCGTCTCGCTGACGCCGGAGAGCGCCCACATGCTGATGTGGGTCATGAGCGACCGCGCGCTGCCGCGCAGTCTCGCCATGATGGAGGGCTTCGGCGTCCACACCTTCCGGCTGGTCAATGCCAAGGGCAAGGCCGTCTTCGTCAAGTTCCACTGGAAGCCGGTGAAGGGCGTGCACTCGCTGGTATGGGATGAATCGCAGAAGATTTCCGGCAAGGACGCCGACTTCCACCGCCGCGACCTGTTCGAATCCATCGAGCGCGGCGACTATCCGGAATGGGAACTCGGCCTGCAGATCGTCGAGGAGAAGGACGAGTTCAAATTCGACTTCGACTTGCTCGACCCCACCAAGATCATTCCCGAGGAACTGGTGCCGGTGCGGCGGGTCGGCAAGATGACCTTGAACCGCAACCCCGACAACTACTTCGCCGAGACCGAGCAGGTTGCCTATCACACCGGTCACATCGTGCCGGGCATCGATTTCAGCAACGATCCGCTGCTGCAGGGCCGGCTGTTCTCCTACACCGATACCCAACTGCGCCGCGTCGGACCCAACTTTGCCGAGTTGCCGATCAACCGGCCGCTTTGCCCGGTGCACAACAACCAGCGCGATGCCATGGCCCGCACCACCATCAACAAAGGTCGCGTTGCCTACTTCCCCAATCGGCTCGGCGGCGGCTGCCCGATGCAGTCTCCCAAAGGCGCGCAGGCTTTCGTCAGCTATGGCGAGAAGGTCGATGGCGCGAAAATCCGCCAGCGCAGCGAGAGTTTCTCCGATCACTTTAGCCAGGCCACCATGTTCTGGAACAGCATGAGTGACTGGGAGAAGCAGCATATCGCCGAAGCCTTCGCCTTCGAGCTCAACCAGGTCGAGAACGAGGAGGTCCGGCATCACGTGATGAACGAGATCCTCGTCAATATCGCCGCCCCCCTCGCACAGGCCGTGTCGGCACAGACCGGCATTGCCATCGCTCCTGTCGGCGATGCGAAGAACCCGACGCCGTCGGCACCGACGCCGTCCGGTCCACTGCGCAAGGACGCCAAGGACCTCGCGTCTCCGGCGCTCAGCATGGACAAGCCCTGCGACAGCATCAAAGGCCGCCGCATCGCCGTTCTCGGCGGTGACGGCATGGATGCCGCACAGTTCAAGACCGTGCTTACGGCATTGCAGGCCGAGGAAGCCGTCGTCGAGCTGATCGCGGCCCATGCCGGCACGGTGGCGGATTCCAAGGGCAAGCCCCAGAAGGTCAACCGCGCCGCACCCAACGCGCCGTCGGTCATTTACGACGGCGTCATCGTGCTGGGCGGTGATTCCGCCGCGGCGCTGGCGCAGTCCGGCCTCGCCATCCACTTCGTCAACGAGGCGTTCCGCCACGGCAAGCCCATCGCCTTCCTCGGCGAGGGAACCGAACTGATGGAGGTCGCCAACCTGCCCGATGCCGAGGACGGCAATGGCATCGTGACCGGCGATGACGTGACCGCCTTCGTGGAAGCATTGTTGCAGCACCGCTTCCCGCGCCGCGCTATCGACGGCGTGCCGGCCTGACCCGACAAGCGGCGATGCACGGAACCACGTGCATCGCCGTTGATTAGTTCAGCATTCGAGCCGCCAATCCCCAACCGCAGGAGAGCAAGATGGGCATTTTCACCAAGGACATCCAGACCATGGACGACCTGTTCCTGCATAGCCTGCAGGACATCTATTACGCCGAGAACCAGATCACCAAGGCATTGCCCAAGATGATCGACCTCGCCACCAACCGCGATCTGACGACGGGCCTGAAGAACCACCTCGACGAAACCAAGGGCCAAATTATGCGCCTCGAGCAGGTGTTCAAGAAGCTCGGCAAGGAGCCTTCGGCGACCACCTGCCCGGCCATCGACGGCATCATCAAGGAAGCCAACGAGGTTGCCGGCGACGTCGCCGACAAGGACGTGCTCGATGCCGCCATCGTCGCGTCCTGCCAGGCCGTCGAGCATTACGAGATCGCCCGCTACGGCACCTTGATCGCCTGGGCCGAAGCGCTCGGCCACGACGATGTGGTGCGGTTCCTCACAACCAACCTGAACGAGGAAAAGGCCGCCAACACCAAGCTCACCACCGTCGCCGTTCGCAAGGGCGTCAACCGCAAGGCGGCGAGCTGACCGACTGACCAAGAAGGCGCGGCTCACGGCCGCGCCTTCACGTCCCACGAGGAAGTTCAACATGGACCTAGCTACGTCGAATGAGGCTCGAGCCTCCGCAACAAGCGGCCCGGAATCGGTGGCAATCTCCCTCATCATCAACGGCAAGCTCCGCCACATGTCGGTCGAGCCGTGGGTGACGCTGCTCGATCTGCTGCGCGAGCGGGAAGATCTCACCGGCACCAAGAAAGGCTGCGATCACGGCCAGTGCGGTGCCTGCACGGTGCTGCTCGACGGCCGGCGTATCAACAGCTGCCTGACCCTGGCGGTGATGCACGACGGCGCCAGCCTGACCACCATCGAGGGCCTGGCCAGCGATGCGACGCTGCATCCGCTGCAGGCTGCGTTCGTCAAGCACGATGCCTTCCAGTGCGGCTACTGCACGCCGGGGCAGATCTGCTCGGCAGCCGGGCTAGCAGCGGAGAACCGTGCCAGCAGCCGCGACGAGATTCGCGAACACATGAGCGGCAACCTCTGCCGCTGCGGCGCCTATCCCAACATCCTCGCCGCCATCGAGGACGCACTGCCGACGCTACGCGGCCAGGAGGGTGCGCAATGACGCCGTTCAGCTATCAGCGCCCCGAACGCATCGACCAGGCCATCGCCCTGCACGGGCCGCAGAGCCGCTACATCGCCGGCGGCACCAACCTGCTCGACCTGATGAAAGAGAACGTGCTGCAACCCGGCCAGCTCATCGACATCAACGGCCTGCCGCTGCGCGAGATCGAGCAGACCGCCGAGGGCGGGCTGCGCATCGGTGCGCTGGTGAGCAACGCCGACCTGGCCTGGCACCCGCAAATCGAACAGCGCTACCCACTGCTGAGCAAGGCGATTCTCGCCGGGGCTTCGCCGCAGCTGCGCAATATGGCCAGCACCGGCGGCAACCTGCTGCAACGCACCCGTTGCTACTACTTCTACGACACCGCCACGCCCTGCAACAAGCGCGAGCCGGGCTCCGGTTGCAGTGCGCGTGACGGGCGCAATCGCATCCACGCGATTCTCGGTGCCAGCGAACACTGCGTCGCCGTGCATCCGTCGGACATGTGCGTGGCGCTGGCGGCGCTGGATGCCCGGGTGCATGTGGAGGGGCCGCACGGCAAGCGACGCCTGGAACTGGTGGACTTCCACCGCCTGCCCGGCGACCAGCCGCAGCAGGACAATGTCCTCGTCGAGGGCGAGCTGATCACCGCCATCGAGCTGCCGGTGGAAGGTTTTGCCAGCCACTGCGCCTACCTCAAGGTGCGTGACCGCGCCTCCTACGCCTTCGCCCTGGTGTCCGTCGCGGCGGCGCTGGAGATGGATGGCGACATCATCCGCCGCGGGCGTATCGCGCTCGGTGGCGTGGCGCACAAACCCTGGCGCCTGGAGGAGGCCGAAGAACTGCTCAGCGGCAAGCGTGCCGAATCCGAATGTTTCGCCGCCGCGGCCGATCGCCTGCTGCAAGGCGCGCAGCCGCTTGCCGACAACGCTTTCAAGATCGACCTGGCCCGGCGCGCCATCGTGCGTGCACTGACCGAAGCCGCCGGAGGAACCGTCCGATGAACAGCGCCAACTCTCCACTGGGCAAGCCGCTGGACCGTGTCGACGGTCCGCTCAAGGTCACCGGCAAGGCCTGCTACGCTGCCGAAGCCGATGTGCCGGGGCTGCTGTATGGCGCCGTGGTGTCGAGCAGCATCGCCCGCGGCCGGATCACGCGTATCGATGCCGTCGCCGCCGAGGCACTGTCCGGCGTGCGACTGGTGCTGACCCACCAGAACCGCCCGCCGGTGGCCAGCTACGACGAGCCTTACGAGGACGACGATGCCGCCGACGGCTCGCCGTTCCGCCCGCTGTACAACGACCGCGTGCTCTACAGCGGCCAGCCACTGGCGTTGGTCGTCGCCGAGACCCAGGCGCTGGCGCGGCATGCGGCGAGCCTCGTGCGCGTCGAGTACGAGGTCGAAGCGCATCAGACCGATCTGCAAGCGGCGCGCGAGCAGGCCCATGAAGCACCTGCCGAGCTGCCGGAGCCGCGCGGCGATTTCGACTCGGCGTTCGCTGCGGCGGCAAAACGCGTCGATTGCGAATACGGCACCCCGGTCGAGCACCACAACCCGATGGAGCCGCATGCCTCCATCGTCCAGTACCAGCCAGGCGGCGAGCTGCTGATCCATGACAAGACCCAGGGCGTGCAGAACTGCCAGCGCTATCTGGAACAGGTGTTCGACATGAAGGGCAAGATTCGCGTGCTCGCGCCCTTCGTCGGCGGCGCCTTCGGCTCTGGCCTGCGGCCGCAGTACCAGCTGCCGCTGGCGGTGATGGCCGCACTCAAGCTCAAGGCCTCGGTGCGCGTCGAACTGACCCGCCAGCAGATGTTTACCTTCGGCTATCGCCCGCGCACCTTTCAGCAGCTGAAGCTCGCGGCAGATGGCGAAGGACGGCTGCGGGCCATCGAGCACAAGGCCATCGGCCAGACCTCGCGCTTCGAGGACTTCACCGAGCACGAGGTGGAGTGGTCCGGCATGCTCTACGCCTGCGACAACGTGCGCCTCGGCTACCGCCTGGCGCCACTGGACGTCTATACCCCGCTGGACATGCGCGCCCCGGGCGCGACCATCGGTGTCTATGCGCTTGAGTGCGCGATGGACGAGCTGGCCCATGAAGTCGGTATCGATCCGTTGGAGCTGCGCCTGCGCAACTACACCGACATCAACGGTAACGAGGGCAAGCGCTATTCCAGCAAGGAGCTGCGTGCCTGCTACCAGCAGGGTGCGGAGCGCTTCGGCTGGTCGCGGCGTCCGGCGCAGCCGCGCAGCCTGCGCGACGGTCATCAGCTGATCGGAATGGGCATGGCCACTGGCGTCTGGGAGGCGATGCAGATGCCGGCCTCCGCTCGCGCCTGCCTCGATGCCGACGGCCGGCTGCTGGTGACCAGCGCCACCGCCGATATCGGCACCGGCACCTACACCGCGATGACGCAGATCGCCGCTGATGCCATGGGCCTGTCGATGGCCGAGGTGGAGTTCCGCCTCGGCGATTCCAGCCTGCCGCAGGCGCCGCTGGAAGGCGGCTCGGCCACCGTGTCTTCGGTCGGTAGTGCGGTGCAACGCGCCTGTGCGGGGCTGCGGCAGAAGCTGCTGGACGCCGTGCAGCAGTCGCCGGCATCGCCCTTTACCGGGGCGAATCTGGAAACTGTGGAATTTGTCGATGGTCAGCTGCGGCTGAAAACCGGCGAGCATGCCGTGCCGCTGCGCGACATCGTCCAGGTCAGCGGCGCATTGGAGGCCGAAGCCAGCGTCAAGCCGGATGAGAAGCGCGACGCCTGGGCGACGGGAACCCATTCGGCGGTGTTCGTCGAGGTGCGCGTCG
>DATCUS010000293.1:0-2047 GCA_036561845.1 Tardiphaga sp.
TGCACCATGCCGCTATACGCGCGAAACGCCGTGCTATAGGCAGGTCAACGGTTTAAGGGGCCTTTCGGTTCGATTCCGGGGCTGAATTCGTTGAGGGTGGCTGGACGCGGTGATTTCGGTCGTCATTCCCACGCGTGAATCAGACAATCTGCTGATCCCTGTTCTCGCGGCGCTGGTTCCGGGCGCGGCGGCCGGGGTGGTTCGCGAAGTGCTGCTGGTGGATGCCGGCGGTCCGTCCGATGTCGCCGAGATCGCCGATGCGGCGGGTTGCGAATATCTCCACGGCCCGGCCGATGTCGGTGCGCGGCTTCGCCAAGGCGCGGCGGCGGCACGCTCGCCCTGGCTGATGTTCCTGGAGCCCACCGGCCTGCTGCAGGAAGGCTGGGCGCGCGAGGTACGCGGCTTCACCGACCAGGTAGACCGCCATGGCGGGGCCGATCATCGCGCGGCCGCGTTCCGGCTGGCGCTGGACGGTTTTGGCGTCGGCCCGCGCCTGAAAGAGGTCGCAGCAGTGGCCCGCCACGCGCTTACCGGGCGCCCGCGCCCGGAGCAGGGGCTGCTGATCCACCGCAAATTCTACGAATCGCTCGGCGGGCATGTCGCCGGGGCGCACGCCTCCCGCCGGCTGCTGGCGAAGATCGGCCGCGGCCGGCTGGTGTTGCTGCGCTCGCAGATGCTTGTGCCAGAAGCTTAGGCCGCCACGTTCAGTCCGGTGCCTTCGCCTTGGCGCGCTTCAGGTGCTCGTCGAGGCGGGGCAATATCTCGACGAAATTGCACGGCTCATGCCGGATATCGAGCTGGTGGACGAGGATCTCGTCCCAGCCGTCGCGGCACGCGCCAGGCGAGCCCGGCAGGCAGAACACATAGGTTGCATTGGCGACGCCGGCCGTGGCACGGCTTTGCAGCGTCGAGGTGCCGATCTTGCCGAACGACACCATGTGGAACACCGTCGAGAAGCCTTCCATGCGCTTTTCGAACAGCGGCTCGATGGCTTCGGGGGTTACGTCGCGGCCGGTGAAGCCGGTGCCGCCGGTCGTGATGACGACGTCGATCTCCTTATCGGCGATCCACTTCGCCACATGGGCGCGGATCGCCTGGACATCGTCCGGCACGATGGCACGGTCGGCCAGGCGATGACCGGCGGTCTCGACGCGCTCGGACAGGATGTTGCCCGACTTGTCGTCGGCAAAGACGCGGGTGTCGGAGATCGTCAGCACGGCGATGGCGAGCGGCACGAACGGCTTTTCGGTCATCAGATGTTACCCTGGAAGGTGTTGCACTGCTTCATGTTGCCGGTGGAAAGCCCCTGTCGGAACCATTTCGAGCGCTGCGCCGAGGTGCCGTGGGTGAAACTGTCCGGCACCGTATAGCCCTGCGACTGCTTCTGCAGCCGGTCGTCGCCAATGGCCGAGGCCGCGTTGAGCGCCTCCTCGACATCGCCATCCTCCAATATGCGCCACTGCTCATTGGCGTGATAGGCCCACACACCGGCGAGGCAGTCGGCCATCAGTTCGACGCGCACGGACAGCGCATTGGCCTCGGAGCGCGATACCTCGCGCTGGCGCGCCTGCACCTTGCCGAGAATGCCGATCTGGTTCTCCACATGGTGGCCGACCTCGTGGGCAATCACGTAAGCCGCCGCGAAGTCACCGGGTGCGCGAAAACGGGTCTTCATTTCCTGGAAGAAGGAAAGGTCGAGATAGACCTTCTGGTCGACCGGGCAATAGAACGGCCCCATGGCCGACTGCGCGGCGCCACAGGCCGAGCGCGTGGAGCCGGAGAACAGCACCATGCCGGGCTCCTCATAGGTCTGGCCCTGCGCCTTGAAGATCGGCACCCAGACATCCTCGGTCTGCGCCAGCACGGTGGCGGCAAACTGACCCATCTGGTCGTCGGGCGCGGCGCGCTTGGTCTGCGGCGCACTCTGCTGCTGGCTCGGCGAGGAGCCGTCGCCAAGCAGGATTTCAGCACCGCCGATCAGCACCGCCGGATTGATGCCGGTGGCCCAGGCGATGATACCGACGATGATCAGGCCGCCAATGCCGAG
>DATCUS010000294.1:0-7260 GCA_036561845.1 Tardiphaga sp.
GCGACGGCGGCGCTGACGGCGGCGACGCCGGCGCAGCCGATCCAGAACCGCGCCGCGACGAACTTCGGATAGATATAGAAGACGCAGGCCCAGACCACGCCGAGCGCCGCGAAGTTGACCACCGCAAGGATCCACACGCCGCCAGGCGTCAGCATCGCATCACCGCCGCGTCTGTCGTCTCGATCCCGATCATCGCGGCATCCTCACCACACCTCTCGCTGCGCCGGAAAATGCCCCCAAGGCCTTAATGGAAGCTGACCGCCGCCGCATCTCGCGGCGGGGTTCGCGTGACTTAGTGAAGCACCTGTTACCGGCCGGCGCGGGCCTATCGGCCCGGGGCCTACCGGCCCGCAGTCAGCCGGTCGGCGAAATAGGCGATGGTCTTGCGGTAGATGGTCGCCCGGTTCCACTCGCGCATGGCCTCGAAATTGGCGGTGCCCTCGCCATAGGGCGCACCGTTCCTGAAGCCGGCGGTGTGCAGCAGGTTGGCGGTGGAGGCCAGCACGTCGGGGATCGAGTGGCGCAGGTCGACATGGCCGTTGCCGTCGAAATCGACGCCGTACTTGATGTAGGACGACGGCAGGAACTGGGTCTGGCCGATCTCGCCGGCGAAGGCGCCGATCAGGTCGCGCTGCGGCAGGTCGCCGCGCTGCAGGATCTTCAGCGCGGCCAAGAGCTCGCCCTGGAACAGTTCGGTGCGGCGGCAGTCGTGGGCCATGGTCGTCAGCGTGCGGATCACCGGCATCTTGCCGATATCGCCCTTGCCGAAATCCGACTCCAGCCCCCAGATCGCCACCACGATCTGCGGCGGCACGCCGAAACGCTGCTCGATGCGGCTGAGCAGCGCGGCATGGCGTGACAGCATCTGCATGCCCATCGAGATGCGGCCCTGCCCGACCCGGGTCGAGACATATTGCTCGAAGCTCTTGTTGAAGGTGCCGCGCTGGCGGCGATCGAAATTCAGCACCGCGGGGTCCTGGGTGACGCCGGCGAAGGCCGAGGAGACCACATTCTGCGAGATGCCGGCCGCAATGGCCTCCTGCTGCATCGCCGCCACGAAGGTGTTGAAATCGCCGCCGCAGCGCGCGGCCGAGGCGGGCGCCGCGAACAGCAGGCTGGCGAGAAGCGGGGCGCAGAACGAGGCGGCGAGGCGCGGGAGGGACATCGGGAGCTGGTTCCTTCAATCTGATGGTGATGAGATCGGCGCTTGTAGCACGCGCCGCGGCGCCCGACGAGGCGCGGCAATCCTGCGCAGTGCGCGTGCGGACATTTGCAAGGCCGCGGCGGCGGCCTAGATTTCGCGCGATGTCGCCATGCCCCGGAGGTGGTCGATGACGCCCTGGCAGACCCTTGCCGCCGTGCTGCTGCTGGCGCTGGCCGGCGCCGCCCACGCCCAGAGTCGCGATGTCGCCGGCAGCCGCGATTATCCCGGCATCGGCCGCTTCAGGGGCAGCGTGATCACCGGCTATCAGGTGAAGGACTTCGATGCTGCGCGGATGCAGGCCGCGGCGTTCAGGGACGGCCGGCCGGCGGATGCGCGGCGGCTCGAGGGCAAGGTGACGCTGATTGCCTATCGCACCGCGCCCGGCCCCTCGATCCTGGAAGTCTCCCGCAACTTCGAGACGCAGCTCGCCAAGGCCGGCTTCGAGACGCTGCTCGCCTGCGACACCGAGGCCTGCGGCGGCATTCCCTTCAGCGAGTCCGTCGACGCGCTGCCGGTGCCGCAGATGTGGATCGACGGTTTCGACTATCATTACTTTGCCGGGCGCAGGAGCGAGGCCGGCCGCGAAAGCTTCGCCAGCGTGCTGGTCAGCCGCAACAATGACGAGGTCACCGCGCAGCTCGTGGTCGCCGAGCTGGGCGCGCTCGAGAACAAGATGATCGACGCCGCCGCCATGGCCAAGGGCCTCTTTGATGCCGGCCACATCGCGCTGTACGGCATCTATTTCGACACCGACAAGGCCACGCTGAAGCCGGACAGCCGGCCGACGCTGGAGCAGATCGCCAGACTGCTGACGGCGCAGCCGCAGCTCAGCGTCATCGTCGTCGGCCACACCGACAGCCAGGGCGGCTACGACTACAATCTCGATCTGTCGCGCCGCCGCGCCGAAGCCATCGCCGCCGAGCTGGCGACCAATTTTCGCATCGCGCGGACGCGGCTGCGCACCGCGGGAGTCGGGATGCTGGCGCCGGTCGGCAGCAATGCCAGCGAGGCCGGGCGCGCGCTGAACCGCCGTGTCGAGCTGGTCGGGATGTGAGCGCACGCGACCCTCCGTTCTCGCGACGCCGCAGCGCCCGAGCTGTGCTGCATTCCCCGCCCTCTTCCTTTGAGAGGGCGCGCGGAACGCCGGGTGCCCGATGCACCCGTGGCCTGAGCGCCGAGCCGTAGACGGCAGGGAATGCGCCCAGGACTTCCGGATCACCGGGATCGCCCCGGCGTTCCGCACGCGGTGTTGGACCGGCTTATACGTGCTCTCCCCGGCGGCCGACACGCTGTCTCGTCGCCGTCGCGCACCTCCTGAGGGTTGCCCCGATCCGGTTGGACGGAGCTCTCCGGAGGCCGCTTGATGCCACGCGGGGCACCAGGACCACACGCTTTCGCCGGACGGGGCGGCGCTGTCGTCCGCGTTTCCTTCGGTTCTCACGGAGCTATTGCGTCCGCCCCAGAACCGAATTCCGCGCCTGACGCCGCCCGCGTCACCGCATCCCGCCCCGCAGACCGTGACGATCGCGAGCCGCCCCTCTCAGTGAGGCGGGACGAGATGGACTATAGTCCCTTATAGGAGGGAAGGCAAGAGGAGAAGGAAAATAATCTTTCGGATTTTGCGAAGACAGAATGCGCAACGCCGAGCAGTTGTGGAGCGCAATAAACGCGCGTTGCACCCCCTCGCCCTCCTGGCGGATTACGCTTCGCAAATCGGCCCTACGAGCTGGATTCGGCTATCAGGTGCCAGAAGTGTAGCAACGCCCGGCTCCGCCCTCTCGGGGCATTGCAGAAGCTTACGCAGATAGATAGAATTTGAATTAGTGACTAGCGTTGTTCCACAACTACCAAGTGAACCTCAAGGGCAGCGAGCGGATCATGCAGGAAAAGCTGTCTCGCCGACATCTTCTTGTTGCTGTCCCCGCGCTTATTACTACAGCAGCTTTGGCCGAGGCGCCAACCGGATCTGGGGCACCTACAAACTCCGCAATTCCGCCTGAACCCAAGAAATCTCCACTAATATTAACCGAGCAACTTCTACATTCCACAACCCTGATCGAGACGTTTGATAGTAAGCCAGATCTATCCGTCGGCACTGGCTTCTTTATGCAATTGCTCGGCCACAACGGAACTTCGGTCGACGTAGTCGTAACAAATCGACATGTACTCGAGCGCGCCTCAACTGCTTTTGTTACGCTCACCGCCGCTAAGAGCGATGGAACAGCTGATTTCGGAAAATCTAAAAGAATCCAAGTTGCGCAATGGATGTTCCATCCTGACCCCGCCATCGACCTCGCGATAATACCAATAGGGCCAGCCCTCCAAGCTCTTGCCTCAGCGGGGGAACGATACATGGTCGCGACCGTGGATCAGACCTTAATCCCGACTGATGCTGAACTTCGCGACCTAACACCGTTAGAGGACGTTCTAATAATTGGATACCCAGACGGCATATCGGACTCCACAAACAATGTTCCAGTATTTCGTCGCGGCATCACAGCCACGCCGGTATACCTTGACTTTCGTGGGACGCCTCAGTTTCTTTTAGATGCCGCAATATTTCCCGGCTCTAGCGGGTCACCCGTGTTTCTCTTAAATCAAGGGTCGTGGGCGAATCGCGCAGGCCAGCTGCAGATAGGCTCGCGAATTAAACTACTGGGTATCATCTTCGCTGTTGCCCAACACAAGACTGACGGGCAGATCGTGTTTAAGCCAGCACCGACGCAAGCGCGCCCATCAGTCGAAACTCTAATGCCGAACAATGTCGGTTTATGCATCAAGTCTTCCAAAGTCTTGGACTTTGAACCGATCCTTGTAAAGCTGGGGGTCAAACTTCCCGAAGGATATGTGATGCGGTCAAAATACCAACCGCCGCAGTGAACAAGGGTCAAACGTGCGCGCGTTCAGTCTGCTGCGGATGGATGTCGTTGCACTCATCCGGGCTACTATTTTGGTGCTGCGCCAAATAGCCTTAGTCAGCCCTCAAGCACATGTTCCTAGAACCACCCTCCGGAAACAACCGGGTCTTTTATCGTATGAGGCGCATTTCTCGCTTGATCTCTCCCGATGGCTGCTGAACAATTTCCCAGAGATTTCGGGAGGGGGAGCGCGCGCGATGGCGGTTTTCTTGAAAGTCGTGTCGGGATTCTATCTGGCCTTCGTTTGGCTGGTGTTCGTAGTCGCGCTTAATACTCCGACTCCGATGAGCGCGGGCGTGGCGGCCGGCGCGTTTCAATTTTTGGCATTTCTAACTGCAGTGGGACTTTCAATTCCGGCCGTCGCTCTCTTCGCGTTCGGGCAGGTCGTCGGCGATGTTCGCATCATGAGGAATCATGCGCGGATCCAGAGCGATCACCTTCTGGCAATGCGCCGATACTACGAGCCTCAAACCGATGATAGACGGCTTTCCGCATAGATGCAGCAAGCGTAAGGCGCAATAGCGGAGCGTGTTGCGCCGCCCCTCGCATCTATCGGCGGATTACGCTTCGCTAATCCGCCCTACACGCTGGCTAAGGTGAGTTCGTTCTAGCGTGTCGTGAAATTCGGCGATCCTTTAGCACGATGACTTGGTGGAGGAAATTTCTGTTCGAATCGGCGCAATCCAGCGACTAGTTTGGCGCTATTTTCTTGTACTCTGCGTCTATAATTTTTCGAAACTCCTTGAGACGAAATCGCATCGCAAATGCCGAAACCTTAAACTGGAAGAACTTCCAAGCGACAGGCGTAATAGTCCGACTGAGAAATGCTTTCGTGAGACGTCGAGTTAAAAAACCAGCTCCTACGGGGATGACGCCGAAAAACAAGAGCCCAACTGCCAATGAGAACATCGCCATGAGGCCCGTCATAATGGCTGACTGGTTCGGATCAAAATTCGATTCTGAATTGATCGACGAATACATAAACGTTAGCTCAGTCACGAAAAGAAGTACGCCAATAGCTAAAGCTGCCAGATCCGGATACAGCGAATGGAAGCCAGATATTAAAGTACTCATATCTGCGGATTTCATTTGGACGCTGATTTCTGGGAGATACATCTCGCTGGCAACCTCTGCGACGAGAGTTATTGCTTCACCCGGACGCAGCAGGCCAATCGAGATTGAGCTGTTCTTATCATCTAACGTTGCAGCTACCGCCGCATCTTTGTCGTGAATTTGAAGGTTTAAAAGGGACTTGGATGAAGTAATTACGACCGGTGCAAGAAAATCGCTTCCCTCGATGGCCACCGTACCGCGGTTCCAAAACAATATGTAGATCGTAGACAAAGCTCGAACTACCGCACCTTCATAGATGACCTCAACATCACCCATCGTCATCATGAGAGGAATAGGATCAGTATATGAGATTGCGAGCACCTTGGTGCGGATCGATTTTTTGTAGAAATAGTAGGCCAAAAAGAGGCCAACAAGGCCGCTGATCGTCCCGAAAAGACCCAGCCATGTATCAATTGTCATCAAACACCCCTTATCCCCAGGGTGCACCTTGCACGATTTGCAGCCTGTGAGACAACAGGAATGCCTAGCTAACAAGCGTAGCCCGCATGAGCGGAGCGATATGCGGGAAATCCCGAGCGCAGACGGTCCCGCATATCGCTCCGCTCATGCGGGCTACTAGCTACTCGCTGCCGATAGAGTTAGCCGTGCCCCCGACCGCTCCGTTGAACAGGCTTGCCGACACGGGTTGCGACATACGACACTGGGTCCGACAGGATGGAGTTGCGGATGGGGCAGTCTCTCGACAAAAGCGCGGCGCTTGCCGGAACAATCGACCTCGGCGACTTGACCGTGAACAGGCTGGGCTTCGGCGCAATGCGTCTGTGCGGCGATTCAGCCTGGGGACGGCCGAGGGATCGCGCGCACGTCAATCGGGTTCTGCATCGCGCGGTCGAGCTCGGCGTGAACTTGATCGACGCTGCGGATAGTTACGGCCCCGGGACGAACGAGTCGTTGATCTCCGAGGCGCTGTATCCCTACCCTCCGGGTTTGGTCATTGCCACGAAAGGCGGCCTGGTGCGACCGGACCGCCGTTCCTGGGTCCAGAACGGCCGCCCCGACCATTTGCGGCGCGCGGTCGAAGGCAGCCTGCAGCGCCTGCGGCTGGAGCGCATCGATCTGTATCAATTGCATGCGCCTGACCCCGACGTGCCGTTCAGCGAGTCGGTCGGGGCCCTGGCCGATCTGCAGCGCACAGGCAAAATTCGCCATCTCGGCATTTCCAACGTCACCGTCGCGCAACTGGAAGCGGCGCGCTCCATCACGCCCATCGTGTCGGTGCAAAATATGTACAACCTGCGCAACCGCACCAGCGAAGACGTGCTCGCCGCCTGCGAGCGTCTTGGCATTGCGTTCCTGCCCTGGTATCCGCTGGGCGGCAAACGCGGCCTCAAGGCCCTCAAGATCAAGCAGGTCGCCGCACGGCACGGTCTCACGCACGCAGCTCTGTCCCTTGCATGGCTGCTCGCGAAATCTCCCGTCGTGCTGCCGATCCCCGGCACACGATCGCTCGATCACCTCGAGGACAACGTGCGTGCCGCCGCGCTCCGGCTTGCGCCGGAAGACCTCGACGATTTGAGATGAAGGGGCAAGCGTATCCAGCCACGCTGCCCTCCGCCGACGGATGACGCTTCGCTGATCCGCCCTGCGGCTGCGGCGCGAGACGACGGCGGAAGGCATCCGTCCATCGCGACCGGCGCATCGACTACACATGGCGGGATCGTGACGAACGCCGATGTCATCGGGACCGCCGGTCACGGCATCAGCGCATTGCCACGCGCGCCCCGTAACATCCTGAAACAACTCTCCCGCTGCACGGCCGGATCGAAACGCTACGCTGCGAATTGATCTGTCGCTTGCAGCAAAGGAGAACAACTTGCGTAAACTTGCATTGGCGGCCGTGATGGTGGTCTGCGGATCGACGGCAGCGTTCGCCCAGTTCGGACCGGGCGGGCCCGACGGCCCGGGATTTCGCCCACCGCCGCCGCCGCCGCCGGGATATGATCGCGGACCGCCGCCACCGCCTCCCGGTTTCCGTCCTCCGCCGCGCCGCCGCTGCTTCATCGC
>DATCUS010000295.1:0-19200 GCA_036561845.1 Tardiphaga sp.
ACTGCCCGCGACGCCCAGGCCGCGGCACAGCAGGCCAACCCGTTCGCAGCGCCACTGCAGCGCTGATTCCCGGCAGACGATCAGGCCGGGCCGGTGGCCACCGGCGGCCCGTCGGCCAACCCCCATTCGGCCCAGGAGCCATCATAGAGCGCGGTGCCACGCACGCCGAGCCGGTACAGCGCCAGCGTCAGCACCAGCGCGGAGACGCCGGAGCCGCAGCTGGTGACGATCGGTCGGGCCAGATCGACACCGGCGCCGGTGAAGATCCCGCGCAACTCGTCGAGCGGCTTCATCGTGCCGGTCGCGGCATCGAACAGCCCCGCATAGGGCACGCTGCGGCTGCCGGGGATATGTCCGGCGCGCAGGCCCGGCCGCGGCTCGGGCACACTGCCCTCGAAGCGCGCCTGCGGCCGCGCATCGATCACCTGTTCGGCGCGGCTGTCGAGATTATGAACCAGTTGCTGCCTGCTGCGGACGAAGCCGGGGTCGAAGCTTGCGGAGTAGGACCCCGGCTCCGGCGCCACTTCGCCGCTTTCGACCGGGCGGCCTTCGGCGCGCCATTTCTGCAAGCCGCCGTCGAGCACGCGGACATCGCGATGACCGAAGGCAAGAAACATCCACCATGCCCGCGGGCCGGCGACCCAGCCGCCGGCATCGTAGATCACCACCGTATCGGCATTGGAGACGCCGAGCGCGCCGACGCCGTCGGCAAAGCTGCCTTCGCTGGGAAACATGTGCGGCAGCGCGATGCCGTGGTCGCTGATGACATCGACATCGAAGAACGCCGCGCCGGGGATGTGGGCAGCGCGATAGTCCTCGCGCGGCAGCGGCAGCACGCCGGGCAGCTTGAACGTGGCGTCGAGCACCTTGACGCGGGGATCGTTGAGGTGGGCGGCGAGCCAGTCGGTGGAGACGAGAGGGTCGGTGGCGGTGGTCATGGTGAAGTTGTCCTTGATTATTGCTTCGACGGAAGTTGTCACGGGAGCCCGCCGTCGCCCTTCGAGGCTCGCCGAAGGCGGCGAGCACCTCCAGCCGAACGCAATTGCGTTCGGTGGGGATGACGGCTCAGCGAAGCCGTCATCCTGAGGTGCCGAGCGTAGCGAAGGCCTCGAAGGACGACGGCGGTTGGCTCAATCTTTTTTCCGCGGCGCGACCGTTTCCACCGCGCCACCGGCGTCGCGCCAGGCGGCAAAGCCGCCGGCGATATGCGCGACCGGCGTCAGCCCCATGTCGGCTGCGGTCTTGGCGGCGAGTGCCGAGCGCAGGCCGCCGGCGCAGTGGAAGATGAACTTCTTGTTCTCCTGGAACACCGGCTTGGCATAGGGGCTTTCCGGATCGATCCAGAACTCCAGCATGCCGCGGGTGCAGGAGAATGCGCCGGGAATCCGGCCGTCGCGCTCGATCTCGCGGGGATCGCGAATATCGACGAGCACGACGTCGTCGCCTTGCGCAACCTTGATCGCGTCTTCGGCGCTCAGCGTCTCGATCTGCGCATTGGCCTCGTCGAGCATCGCCTTGATGCCGCGGGTGATGGTCTGTGTCATGCTTTTCGCACCAGTTCCTTCATTGCGCCTTCCAGCCCCTCGATGGTCAGCGGATACATGCGTTCGGAGAACAGCCGCCGGATGATGGTGGTGGATTCCGAATAGTCCCAGTGTTTCTTCGCCACCGGATTGAGCCAGATCGCATTGGGATAGGTCTGCGTCACGCGCTCGAGCCAGACCGAACCGGCCTCCTCATTGACATGCTCGACCGAACCGCCGGGCACCATGATCTCGTAAGGCGACATCGAGGCATCGCCGACGAACACCACCTTGTAGTCGTGCGGATACTTGTGCAGCACGTCCCAGGTCTGGGTACGGTCGGTAAAGCGGCGCTTGTTCTGCTTCCACACGCCCTCGTAGAGGCAGTTGTGGAAGTAAAAATACTCCATGTGCTTGAATTCGCTCTTCGCCGCCGAGAACAGTTCCTCGACCTGCTCGACATGGGAATCCATCGAGCCACCGATGTCGAAGAACACCAGCACCTTCACCGCATTGCGCCGCTCCGGCCGCATGTGGACGTCGAGATAGCCGTGGTTGGCGGTTTCCTTGATGGTGGTGTCGAGATCGAGCTCGTCGGGCGCGCCGGTGCGGGCGAACTTGCGCAGCCGCCGCAGCGCCACCTTGATGTTGCGGATGCCGAGCTCGACATTGCCATCGAGGTCCTTGAACTCGCGCTTGTCCCAGACCTTGACCGCGCGCCGGTGGCGGCTCTTTTCCTGGCCGATGCGAATGCCCTCGGGATTATAGCCCTCGGCGCCGAACGGTGAGGTGCCGGCGGTGCCGATCCATTTGCTGCCGCCCTGGTGGCGGCCCTTCTGTTCCTTGAGGCGCTCGCGCAGGGTTTCCATGAGCTTGTCCCAGCCCATGGCCTCGATCTGCTTCTTCTCTTCCTCGGTGAGATATTTCTCCGCCAGCTTCTTCAGCCATTCGGCGGGGATCTCCGCCTTCTCCATGCCCTCGATCAGGCTTTCCAGCCCCTTGAACACGGTGCCGAACACGCGGTCGAACTTGTCGAGGTTGCGCTCGTCCTTCACCAGCGCGGTGCGCGACAGGTAATAGAAATTATCGATCGACTGCTCCGCGAGGTCGGCGTTGAGCGCCTCCATCAGCGTGAGGTATTCGCGCAGCGTGACCGGGATCTGCGCGTCGCGCAGCGATGTGAAGAATTGCAGGAACATGGCGCGCAGTTTGCCCGCGCGCGCCTCTCCGTCAAGGGCAGCGGCGGAATTCCTGCCAGAACCGGCGCGCTGATGCCGCGCCGCGGGAAATCCACCAACCGGCGGTCTGGACCTCGGTCGTTTTTCATCTAGAGTTGGACCCGCGCGGCAGACATCCATATCTGCTGCTCGGGCCGCATGCGGAGCGGGCACCGGCAGCGGGTCATTCAGGGGTTACAGAGTCATGGGAATTGAATCTATCGTCGTCTGGCTGATCGTCGGCGCCATCGCCGGCTGGCTGGCCGGGCTGATCGTCACCGGCGGCGGCTTCGGCCTGATCGGCAACATGGTCATCGGCATCATCGGCGCCGTGGTCGCCGGCTGGCTGCTGCCGCAGCTCGGCGTCAATCTCGGCACCGGCATCCTGCGCGCCATCATCAACTCGGCGATCGGCGCCGTGATCGTTCTCGTTGTGCTGTCATTGATCCGGCGCTGACGCCGCCTCCCATCGTCACCGCGACCGCCGTCCGGCGGTCGTTTCATGTCCAGATGCGATCACAGCGCGCGACAATAACAACAAGGCAAAGTCTCGATGAAATTCACCGGCACCAAGAACTACGTCGCCACCGACGACCTCAAGATCGCGGTCAATGCCGCCATAGTGCTGGAGCGGCCGCTGCTGGTGAAGGGCGAGCCGGGCACCGGCAAGACCGTGCTGGCCGAGGAAGTGGCGAAGGCGCTCGGCGCGCCGCTGCTGACCTGGCACATCAAGTCGACCACCAAGGCGCAGCAGGGCCTCTATGAATACGACGCGGTGTCGCGGCTGCGCGACAGCCAGCTCGGCGACTCCCGCGTCTCCAACATCGCCAATTACATCAAGCGCGGCAAGTTGTGGGAAGCCTTCACCCACGAGCAGCGCCCGGTGCTGCTGATCGACGAGATCGACAAGGCCGACATCGAATTCCCCAACGATCTGCTGCTCGAACTCGACCGCATGGAATTCCACGTCTACGAGACCGGCGAGACCATCAAGGCGGCCAAGCGCCCGATCGTAATGATCACCTCGAACAACGAGAAGGAACTGCCCGACGCCTTCCTGCGCCGCTGCTTCTTCCACTACATCAAGTTTCCCGACATCGAGACCATGAACCAGATCGTCGAGGTGCATTTCCCCGGCATCAAGCAGCGCCTCGTGGCCGAAGCCATGCGGATCTTCTTCGAGATCCGCGACGTGCCCGGCCTCAAGAAGAAGCCGTCGACTTCCGAACTGCTGGACTGGCTGAAGCTGCTGCTCAACGAGGACATGACGCCGGAAATGCTGCGCGAACGCGACCCGCGAAAACTGATCCCGCCGCTGCACGGCGCACTGTTGAAGAACGAGCAGGACGTGCATCTGTTCGAGCGGCTGGCGTTTTTGAACAGAAGGGAAGTGTAGGACAGGCCAGCGGGTTGCCTGCGTACGCTTGCCCCCACGCTCGGTTGTCGTCCCCGCGCATGCGGGGATCCAGTAGACACCGGCTGCGCCACTCGATCACCAACGCCTGAGTTTACTGGATCGCCCGGTCCCGGCGCGCAATTGCGCGCCTGGCCGGGCGATGACAGCGCGTAAGGTGAGTAGAGCGCAGGCGCACCGCGCCGGAGCGAAACCCATCAAAGTCCCGCGGAGGGGTGATGGGTTTCGCTGAGTTCATCATCGGGCGCGCTTCGCGCGACCCGTTGGCTCTACCCATCCTACGGCCTATTTCGTCTACGCTGCCCTGGTTTCCGGGACGCGATACGGCACGCTTGTGCCGTTTCGCGGATTCGGGGAATGCGCGTCGCAGGACGATGCCGCTACGTGAACTGTCCGGTGAGTTCGCAGCTCTCCCAATCCTGCTGTTCGAGCCCTTCTTCCGGAATGAAGTAATACAACGACCCGCCCGGCCCCCAATCGGCAATCTCTGAGCCATTGTTATAGGAAGGAAGCTGAAGCAAAAGGCGGTAATCTTCCGGCTGCCTGTCTAGGAAGAAACTCCAGTCGTCACCTTGCACCAGACGCGGCCATCCCAGCATGGCGCCAAAATCTCGGGAATAGCCGTAGCCCTCGGGCAAGCCATGCGACTCCAGTGCACTGTAAAATTCTTCATAGGCCGCAAACGCGCGATCGTCCTTCAGCATGGCTTCAACCAGCCTGCTCTTCGGATCCGGCAGTTGCTGAAGCGGGCGGAACTGCAATTCGGCGCGGGGGAACACGGTTAATGGCAGCATCGGCGGAACGGCCGGCGCGAGCTGCGACGCATCGGGCCAGTGATACACCGCGCCACCCATTGACGAGAACATGCAGCCGTTGACGGTGTCATGATCGCCGAAAAAGGCGAGCACGCCGGAGGACGGCAACACCTCGGCACCAGGCAGATGACAGATATCGGCGCAATTGATCTGTCCAATAAACAGCATCGGCTCCGTTGCCTCAACCGGCCACGTCCAACCCGGCGGCGCATGAGGCATGCCACCAAGGCGCGATCCGTCCAGCGGTGCATCGTCCCGCGGCGGCTGCGGCCAAAGTCCTATTGCCGGTCTCAGCAACTGCAGCAGTCGTCGCGGCTGGTCGGGGATCAGTGCAGAGATGCGCCGCTCGATTTCGGCGCGCGCCATACCCGCCGGAGGCGGATGGCGCGCCGGCCAGAAGATCGGATGGTCCGCGGGAAGTGGCGCAATCGGAACGGGCATGGCCAGCGGCGGCGCTGCGAGCATGCGGGCGGCGTCCGCTCCGAACTCACCGCCGACGCTGCTCAGTGCGGTGAGCGTCGTGCGAAAAGCCTCGGGATCGATATCTCGAAATTGCAGCGCCGCCGTATATCGCAGTTCGACGTCCGGATGCTGAAGCAGCGGCATCAGTTGCGACAGCCGCCCACCGCTCCGCGCCTTCAAGAGGTCGATAATCCTGATCCGCTTGTCAAAATGACGGTTTGCGGCGCCGACGTGCTCTATTGCAGCACGCGCTCGCACATTGTCGATCCAGGCCTGGACCAGCTCAGTGTCCGAGAGTCCTTGAAGATCGCCCATGACGCCCTCCCCAGCCGCCAAGGATTATGAACAAAACAAGAACAGCTGCAAGCTAGATTTACTTTCCTTCGATGCCTCTCATTTTTATCCTGTATACATAAATCGCCTTTTCAACGAGATAATAACGGAGTAAAAGGGAAATAATCGACTTTCAGTATACAAGCTGAATTCCATACTACGGAGGACACCACCATGGCCGCAGCCTTTCCCATGAACGCCTGGTACGCCGCCGCCTGGGACGCCGACATCAAGCACGCGCTGTTTCCGCGCACGATCTGCAACAAGCATGTGGTGATGTATCGCCGCGCCGATGGCGTGGTGAGCGCGCTGGAGGATGCCTGCTGGCACCGGCTGGTGCCGCTGTCCAAGGGGCGGCTCGAGGGCGACACCGTGGTGTGCGGCTATCACGGGCTGAAGTTCAATCCGCAGGGCCGCTGCACTTTCATGCCGTCGCAGGAGACCATCAATCCGTCCGCCTGCGTGCGCTCCTATCCCGTTGTCGAGCGGCACCGCTTCGTCTGGCTGTGGATGGGCGATCCGGCGCTGGCCGATCCCGCACTGGTGCCCGACATGCACTGGAACGACGATCCGGAATGGGCCGGCGACGGCAAGACCATCCATGTCAAATGCGACTGGCGCCTGGTGATCGACAACCTGATGGACCTGACGCACGAGGCCTTCGTGCACGGCTCCAGCATCGGCCAGGACGACGTCGCCGAAGCGCCGTTCGATGTCAGCCATGGCGACAAAACCGTCACTGTGACGCGCTGGATGAAGAACATCACGCCGCCGCCGTTCTGGGCGGCACAACTCGGCAAGCCCGGGCCGGTGGACCGCTGGCAGATCATTCATTTCCAGGCGCCGGGCACCGTGAACATCGATGTCGGCGTGGCGCCCGCCGGTACCGGCGCGCCGGAAGGCGACCGCTCGCAGGGCGTCAACGGCTACGTGCTCAACACCATGACGCCGGAGACCGACACCACCTGCCACTATTTCTGGGCGTTCGTGCGCAACCACCGCATCACCGAACAGAGGCTGACCACCGAGATCCGCGAAGGCGTCTCGGCGATCTTCCGCGAGGACGAGATCATTCTTGAGGCGCAGCAAAAGGCCATGGACGAAAATCCGGACCGGGTGTTCTACAACCTCAACATCGACGCCGGCGCCATGTGGACGCGCAAGGTGATCGAACGGATGGTGGCCAAAGAAACCGGAACGGAAACCACGCCGCACAAACTGCAGGCGGCGGAGTAGGATCATGAGCGAACGCGAGTCCGAACGCTCGGTGTCGCAGACCGTGCGCGCGCAGCTGGCGCTGCGCGACATGATCCTGTCCGGCAGCCTGCGCGCCGGCGAACGCATCAGCGAATTGCAGGCGGTGGACATCACCGGCGTGTCGCGCACCCCGGTGCGCCTGGCACTGGTGCGGCTGGAGGATGAAGGCCTGCTGCAGGCGATCCCGTCCGGCGGCTTCATGGTGAAGGCGTTTTCCGAGCGCGACATTCTCGACTCCATCGAGCTGCGCGGCACGCTGGAAGGCCTTGCCGCACGCTTCGCCGCCGAACGCGGCGCCAGCGCCCGCAGCCTCGAGCCCCTGAAGGAATGCCTCGGCGATCTCGACCAGCTGGTGCGGCAGGATCCGGTCTCGGTAGAAGCCTTCTCCGCCTATGTGACCATGAATGCGCACTTCCACGCGCTGCTCACCGAACTGTCCGGCAGCGCGCCGGTGATCCGGCAGATCGACCGCGTCGCGGCGATGCCGTTCGCCTCGCCGAGCGCCTTCGTGATGGCGCAATCGACGCTGCCCGAGGCCCACACCATCCTGCTGATCAGCCAGGAGCATCACCGCATCGTCGTCGATGCCATCGAGAACCGCGAGGGTGCGCGCGCCGAAGCGATCATGCGCGAGCACGCCCGCCTCGCGGTGCGCAACCTGCGGCTGGCGCTGCGCAACCGCACCCATCTCGATCTGCTGCCGGCGCTCGCCTTGCTGACGTCAACGACCTCGGACTGACCGGAGACTCCCATGCGCTTTGTCGAACACTGGATGTGGGCCACCGTGGACAGCACCCGCGACGTCACGCCGGGCATTCGCGAGATCGTGCTGCGACCTGATGTGCCGGTCGCCCCCTGCCCGGTCGGCAGCCACATCAATGTCAGCCTGCTGATCGACGGCCAGCCGCAGACCCGGTCCTATTCGCTGGTCGGCGAACGCCGGCCGGACACCTTGCGCATCGCCGTGCGGCTGGCGCCGGACAGCCGCGGCGGTTCCAAGGCGATGTGGGCGTTGCAGCCCGGCGCGCGACTGGAGATATCGAGTCCGTCGTCGCTGTTCGACATCGACTGGACGCGCAAAACCTATTGCCTGATCGCCGGCGGCATCGGCATCACCCCGATCATCGGCATCGCCGCGGCGCTCGACCGCAAGAACATCGACGTGCAGCTGCACTATGCGGTGAAGTCGCGTCCCGATGCCGCCTATCTCGACGAGCTGGCCGCGACGCTGCATGATCGCCTGCACGTCCATGCCGGCAGCGAGGGCCAGCGGCTCGATTTCACAGCGACCTTCGCCGCCCTGCCCGCAAACGCCATTGCCATCATCTGCGGGCCGATGCGCATGCTGGAGGCGGCACGCCACGCCTGGAACGAGGCCGGCCGCGCGCCCGCCGATCTGCGCTATGAGACCTTCGGATCGAGCGGCCTGCTGCCGACCGCGGAATTCCGCGTCCGCCTGAAAGGCTCCGGCGCCGAGATCGTGGTGCCGCCAAACCGCTCGATGCTGGCGGCACTGAACGACGCCGGCTTCGAGGTGATGTCGGACTGCGAGCGCGGCGAATGCGGCGTCTGCGCCATCGACGTGATTGCGGTCGATGGCCAGATCGACCACCGCGACGTGTTCTTCAGCGACCACCAGAAGCACGACAATGCAAAAATCTGTCCGTGCGTGTCGCGGGCGGTCGGCACGGTGACTGTGGATACGCTGTACCAGCCGGACGCGGCGTGAACGCGACTGCGGTCAGCGCTCGCTGCGCAGCGACGCCACCATCGAGATCGCGGCAAGCGCAATGACCACCGCGCCGTAGACATAGGCGACCGTCGACAGCCCGAGGGTCGGCACGGCCAGCCCCGCCGCCACGGCCGGCAGGCTGAAGGCGAGATATGACAGCACGTAGAACGTCGACAACAGGCCGGCGCGCTGATGCGGCTCGGCGGTCGGCAGCAGGGCGCGCATCGCCCCGGAAAAACTGGTGCCGAATCCGACGCCGGCGATCATCGTGCCCGCAAACAGGATGCCGAGACCGCGCTGCTGGATGCCCAGCAGCGACACGGCGACGCCAACCGACAATGCGCCGGTGCCGAACACGATCAGACGCCGGGCCCCCCAGTGCCGGAACAACGCCACCGCGGCAGTGGCGGTCAGCAACAGGGCCGGCAATACACCGCCTGCGATCCAGGACGAGCCGGCGCCCATCGCCGTCGCCACCACGGTCGGCATCAGCGACATGTGGAATCCGCCGAGCGCCCAGGTCGCGACGCTGGCCGGCGTCAACCGGATCAGCGCGGCGCGCGACTGCAGGGGTACGACAAACTGCGGTCGCAACGACGCCAGCGCTCCGGGCGCGCGGCTGACGGTCTCCGGCATCCACCACAGCAGGATGATCATGGCGACGGTGCTGCCCAGCAACACCTCGTAGACCAGGTGCAGCGGATCGGGCGCAAAAGCGACGAGCGTCGCGGCGCCGAGGGCGCCGAGCATCAGTCCGATGAAGGCGGTGATGCTGTTCAGCAGCGGGCCCTGGTTGCGGTTGGTATCGAGAATCGCCGCGCCGAACGCGGTGGTCGCCGTGCCGACGCAGAGTCCCTGAACGGCGCGAGCGAGGATCAGTTCGCCGACCGTGCCGGCATGGGCGAAAACGATCATCGCCGCGGCATTCAGCAGCAGCCCGCCGAGGATCACCGGCCGGCGCCCGACATGATCCGACAACCCGCCGACGGTGAGCAGCGCCGCCAGCAGGCTGATGGCATAGACGGCGAACACCACCGTGATCATCAGAGGCGTCAGGTGCATGGATTGCTGATACAGCCGGTAGAGCGGTGTCGCCGCGCTGCTGCTGGCCGAAACCAGCGCCGCTCCGGCGAAGCTGAACGCCGTCATGACGACCGGCGAAACGCCAGATGCGGGGGAATCGGCAACCGCAGCCGCTGCAACGCAGGGTGTCGTTCTGTCTGCTTGCATCGCCGGTTCCCTTAAAGCTAATATGTGGCGTTACCAACGTAGGTCCATTCAGACCTTAACGCAACATCTTTGCGTTAATTTGGACCGCACCCGTCGCATGGCTTACCTGCAAGGATCATCGTGGCGCTCAAGGAACGGATCAGGGTCGGTGGACGCAGCGCGCGGATTCAGGCCGCCGTGCATGACGCTGTCCACGAACTCGGCGCCCTGACCACCCGAAACCAGATCACCGTTCCGCAGATTGCCGCCGCGGCGGGCGTCACGCCGTCAACGATCTATCGCCGCTGGGGCGACCTGCCGACGCTGCTGGCCGACGTCGCCGTGGCCCGGCTGCGACCGATCGCCGATCCCGAAGACACCGGCGCCATGGCGTCGGATCTGACGGCCTTCATCGAGCAGTACGCCGAAGAGATGTCATCGCCGGTTGGCCGTGCGCTGATCCGCGACGTGTTCTCTTCGGACCAGAGCTTTCCCAGCCAGTGCTGCGGCTTCACCGCGGACCATCTGACCACCCTCGTGGAGCGTGCCAGAGCACGCGGGGAAACGCCGTTCGACATCGACGAGGTGATCGACCACGTGGTGGCGCCGATCGTCTATCACATCCTCTACGGCGATCGCGAACCGACGCCGGACTACTGCCGCGCGCTGCTGGCGCGGCTGCGGTCGATGCCGGCGACCTGACACGCCGCACACGACGCTTTCGTTTCCCGGACGCGATGCGGCGCTCTTGTGCCGCTTCGCAGATCCGGGATCCCGGTTTCTTCCGCGCACCACCGGGGCCCCGGATCTGCGGTGCACCACGCCGCGCAGGTGCGGCGCAGTGCACCGCGTCCGGGGAAGGAGTCGGAGCTATCGCGCTCTTTCGTTCAACTGATAGGTCAGGTGCGCCTTCACCGTCGGCCATTCCGAGGCGATGATGCTGTAGACCACGGTGTCGCGCAGGGTGCCGTTGGGGGCGATCTGGTGGTTGCGCAGGAGGCCGTCGAACTTGGCGCCGAGCCGCTCGATCGCCTTGCGCGACTGGTGGTTGAAGAAGTGGGTGCGGAATTCCACCGCGATGCAGTCCAGCTTTTCGAAGGCGTGACCGAGCAGCAGCAGCTTGCACTGGGTATTGAGCGCGGTGCGCTGCACGCGCCTGGCGTACCAGGTCGAACCGATCTCGACCCGACGGTTGGCGGCGTCGACATTCATGTAGGTGGTCATGCCGGCGATGCCGCCGTCGGCGTCGAACACCGTGAACGGCAGCATGGTGCCCGCCGCCTGCAGCGCCAGCCGGCGGCCGATCTCCGCCGGCATCTTGTCCGCCGTCGGAATCGACGTGTACCAGATCTTCGACAGGTCGTTGCCGCCGATCGCCTCGATCAGGCCTTCGACATGGGCGAGGGAAAGGGGCGCGAGCCGGGCGTGCGGGCCAGTGAGCGTTACAGGTTCAAGCCACGGCATCGCGCATCCTTCACTTGTTCAAGAAATTCAACGGCAGGCCGCCGCGCGGCCAGTCCATGGCGATCAACTCGCCCTTGCCTGACAACGTGATGAAGGCCGTCTTCAACTCGGGGCCGCCGAACGCGATGTTGGTGGTGACGCGATCGCCGGTGGGTACCTGTTCCACCAGTTTTCCATCGGGGGCAATCACCGAAATGCAGCCGCTGACCAGGGTTGCGACGCAGACATTGCCGGACGCCTCCATGGCCAGCGAATCGAACATCTGGTAGCCGCCGAGGCCCGCGATCGGCCTGCCGCGCTCGCCACGGTAGATGACCTCCGATGGTTTGACCTCGCCGGGTGCCGACAGATCGAACGCCCACAGCCGCGCCGTCGGCGTTTCCGCCACATAGACGGTCTTCTCGTCCGGCGACAGGCCGATGCCGTTGGCCGGCAACATGCCGAAATGGCCCTCGACCACGTCGGTCGCGCCGGGCTTCATGTAGTAGAACGCGCCGACATCCATGTCGCGCGGACGGCGCTTGCCGAGGTCGGTGAACCACAGCCCGCCATGCCGGTCGAAGACGAGATCATTCGGCCCCTTCAGGGGATGCTCGCCGCATTTGTCGAACAGCGTCTCGACCTTGCCAGTGCCGAGATCGACGCGCTGGATCGAACCGCCGATATATTCATGCGGCTCCGGCGCGCCGGGCATCATGGTGCCGCGCGACGGATGCCAGCCGAAGCCGCCATTGTTGCAGAGATACATCTTGCCGTCCGGCCCGAGCGCCGCGCCGTTGGGACCGCCGGGAATTTTCGCCACCACTTCCTTGCGGCCATCGGGCCAGATCCGCGTCAGCTGCTGCGCGCGGATTTCCACCAGGATCACCGAGCCGTCGGGCATCACGACGGGGCCCTCGGGAAAAGCGAGATCGGTAGCGAGCACGCGGATGTTGGGCGTGGACATGGGCATCCTCCTTGTTGTTGTTGTTTGCAGGCGGATACCAGGACGATCCAGCGCATGCGGCATTTGCCTGGCCGCGATGGTATGCAACTCGTCATCGGTTGCCAAGCGAGCCGGCAATTTCGCGCGATGGCAATTCCGCACTGCGATGCGCAGCCGCGTCGCTGGCAACGTCCATGCATTCGTGCATACTCGCCCTGCATTTGCGCCGACGGTTCACCATCCGCGGAGACGGAGGGAGCCGCGGTTAAACCTCAGGGAGGACGACAATGCGACACCACGCCAGAACCGGAATCACTGCGACGCTTGCTGCCCTGCTGCTCGGCGCCATGGCGATCTCTGCCCAGGCGCAGAAGAAGTACGACATCGGCGCCACCGATACCGAGATCAAGATCGGCAACATCATGCCGTATAGCGGCCCGGCGTCGTCCTACGCCACCATCGGCAAGACCGAGGCTGCCTATTTCAGGATGATCAACGAGAAGGGCGGCATCAACGGCCGCAAGATCACCTTCATCTCCTATGATGACGGCTACAGCCCGCCGAAGACCGTCGAGCAGGCGCGCAAGCTGGTGGAAAGCGACGAGGTGCTGTTCATCCTCAATCCGCTCGGCACGCCGGGCAACACCGCGATCCAGAAATACATGAACACCAAGAAGGTGCCGCAACTGTTCGTCTCGACTGGCGCCGCCAAATGGGCCGACCCGAAGAACTATCCGTGGACCATGGGCTGGCAGCCGAGCTACCAGGCCGAAGCGCGGATCTATGCGCAATACATCATGACGAATCATCCGGGCAAGAAGGTCGGCGTATTGTTCGCCAATGACGACTTCGGCAAGGATTACCTGGTCGGCCTGCATGAGGGCTTCGGCAGCAAGGACAAGGACTATATCGTCAGCGAAGTGCCCTACGAGACCAGTTCGCCGACGGTCGATTCGCAGATCGTGCAGATCAAGGCGGCCAATCCCGACATCTTCATCAACATCGCGACGCCGAAATTCGCCGCGCAGGCGATCAAGAAGGTCGGCGAGATGGGCTGGAAGCCGGTGCACATCGTCACCAACGTTTCGGCCTCGGTCGGCAGTGTGATGAAGCCGGCGGGTTACGTGAATTCGCAGGATGTGCTCAGCGCCGCCTACATGAAGGACCCCAAGGATCCGACCTGGAAGAACGATCCCGGCATGATGGAGTGGAGCGCCTTCATGGATAAGTACTATCCCGAAGGCGACAAGGACGACGGCGCCACCGTGTTCGGCTACGGCGTCTCGCAGGGCATCGTGCAGGTCCTGAAGCAGTGCGGCGACGACCTCACCCGCGAAAACATCATGAAGCAGGCCGCCAATCTCAACATGGAGATCGGCATCTACCTGCCCGGCACCAAGATCAGGACCAGCCCGACCGACTTCAGCCCGCTCGAACAGTTGCAGATGATGCGCTTCAAGGGCGAGAGCTGGGAGCTGTTCGGACCGCTGATGTCCGGCGAGAAGGCGTCGTAGGGAGCGAAGGCGCTCCGTCCGCTTCCTTCTCCCCTTGTGGGAGAAGGTGGCGCGGACGAAGTCCGCGTCGGATGAGGGGTTTCCGAGGCTCGGAGTTCGTGGCTACCCCTCACCCGGCCGCGCTGCGCGCGGCCACCCTCTCCCACCTAGCGAAGCTTCGCTTCGCGCTGGGGAGGGGGAAAAACAGCAGCGCCTACTTCGCGCCGTCCTTGGCCGGAGCGGCAGCCGGCGTTTCCTTCGCTGCCGGCGCACTCTTCTTCTGCGTGGCCTGCAGTTCCTCGACCGTCTTCTGCAATCCGGCCACCGTCGCCTTCAGCGCCTCGATCTGGCGGGTGGCGGCGTCGAGCTTGGCCTGGCTGTCCAGACCGAGTTTGCCGATGGTCTTCTGCAGGAAGATCACATTGCTCTGCAGGCAGCTGGTGCGGCGCTCCATGGTCTTTTCGACGGTGCAGATCTCGATGCCCGGCACGTCCTGCGCCCGCGCGTCATCGGAGTTCGACACGACGCACGGCGCCAGCAGCGCGGTAGCGGTCGCCAGCATTGCCCGGCCGATCATGAAAAAGCCTCGTCCGTCCTGATAGGTGGCACCAGCCAGACGGCTTTGTGCTGCCGCTGTCAACTGCAGGCCATGGAACAGGCACGGATGGCGGTCGTTCCATCCCCGGAGAAGTGAACGATATGGCGACGCGCGAGAGACGGCTGGCCGAATTCAACGGCCAGGGAGACCCGCTGCCCGACCAGGTGGTGCAATTGCTGTGTGAGGATCACAGCGGTACCTACCAGCTGCCGTTTCCCTGCAAGCGCATCGATGGCGAATGGCGAAATGCGGAATCAGGCAGCGTCGTCGAGGCCGCCGTGATCGGCTGGCGGCTGCCACGGTTCTAGCGCCGCGGGAGTCGCGGACGCGATTCCGCCTCCATCAAACAGCGGCCGGGCCCATGGTCACCCGGCAGCCGACCCGTACAAATAGCCGACCGGCTTGCCTTCGGTTCGCAGCGGACGAATGTCCTTCCGGGTGATGATCCGGTCCGCGAGGCCGTCGATCTCGTCACGCTGCGTCGGCGTCCAGCTGCGAAGCTGCTCCAGGCCCTTGAGAAGGCCGAGCCGGAGCACCTGCGTGTTTTCGCCGACCCCGACCAGGCTGGTCGCATCCCTGCCCGCCGTCACCACATCGCCGGCCGCGAGTTCGAAGGTCTTGCCCACCTTGTCCTTGAACTCGGCGGTGCCGCGAATGACCCGGTAGATCACGACCTCGCCTTTCGCGAGACAGGTGGCGTCCACGGCGGCCGAGGTGCTCTTCGGCAGCAGTGCGTGGCCACGCGGGTCGGTGGCGATGATGTGGCCGGTGACGAGGTGACCGCTCGGCACCTCGATTCCGATATCGCGCACATAGACCGGCATGGCCGATTTGATCGGACCATCGGCCAGCGGCTTGAACAGCGCATCCAGCGCCAGCGGGTCCTGCAGCCAGAAGCCGGCATCGGCGGGGCGATCGTGCAGCGCATGGGTCCAGGCCACCCGCGGCGTTTCGGCCTCGTCGATCTGGTCCGGACCGACGATGGTGGGGTTCGGGAAGGTCGTCGGATCGGTCACGAAGGCTTCGAGAAACTTGCCGGAGTAGCCCATGGACATCGCGTCCGGCACCACGGTCTGCGGCGTCTTCAGGTTCTCTTCGGTGGACAGGCCCGACCAGGTGTAGAACAGCTGGCGATGCACGATGGCGCTTTGCAGCATCACCGCGCCCGGCCCGACATAGTACACCCGGCCATCGTAATCGAAGGTGAACATGCCCGACGTCACCAGCACCAGCTGGAAACCGCCCGGCGGCAGGTGGAGATGGAAATCGGTGGGGCCGGTATCTTCGCGGTAGATCGGCAGGTTGGTCGCGACCTCGTGGAGCAGGAAGGTCTCGTTGTTGGCGTGGAAGCCTTCGTTGGCGCGGCTGTAGAGCGCCTGCGGCCGGTAGGTCGCCTCGTAGATCGTGTCCTTGTGGCGATCGATGGCGACGAAGTCCTGATGGTTGAGGCGGAGCGGATCGCCGTTCGGGCGTGTCAGGCCCGGCCATGTGAGATCGACCGCAGCATGCACATTCATGGCATCCTCCAATCCGGGCGGGCCGCGCTGCCCGTTGCTTCCGCGATGCACCATGCGAAAATCACGCCAGCGGGTCGTGGCGGAGTTTTGATAGCTGGCGCCGGGAAAGCGGCCCGGTTCAGCGCGAATTCGCTGTGTCAGCCGCTGAGAGGCTCCGATCTCTGGATACAAGTTGGGCATGCCCTGCCCGATTTGCGGGCCGGTTCAACAAAGCAAGCCACACACTCCACCGTCATCCTGAGGTGCTCGGGCGAGACAGAACGCCACGCGATCAACGAACACGGACCGCCCGAGCCTCGAAGGATGCATGCTCGGCTCAGGCGAATGTGCCACGCCGTCGTCCTTCGAGGCCCGCCAAAAGGCGGGCGCCTCAGGATGACGGCTACTGGTACTAGTACTCCACCTCGAGCTCTTCGATGTCGTCGCGCTCTTCCTTCGCGGCGGCGATCCACTCCTGCATTTCCGGCAGCGTCATGACCAGGCTGGCGTAGGCTGCCAGCTGGTCGTCGAGCTTGACGTCATAGGTCATGAAGCGGGTCACCACCGGCGCGTACATCGCGTCGGCCATGCTGCGCTCGCCGAACAGGAACGGCCCGCCGGACTTGCTGAGGCATTCGCGCCAGATCGTGCAGATGCGGTCGATGTCGGCCTGGGCGCGCGACCAGATCTTGAAGTTCGGGAAGTGGCCCTTCAGGTTGACCGGCAGCGACGCCCGCAGGGTGGTGAAGCCGGAATGGATTTCGCCCGATATCGAGCGGCAATGCGCGCGCAGGATGCGGTCGGGCGGCAGCAGGCCGGCCTCCGGCATGATCTCGTTGAGATATTCGGCAATCGCCAGGGTATCCCACACCACGGCACCCTCGTGGCGCAGGCACGGCACCAGGATCGAGGACGACAGCAGCAGGATTTCGGCCTTGGCCGAAGCGTCGTCCGGCGCGGTGATGATCTCGTCGAACTCCAGCCCGGAGAACTTGGTCAGCAGCCAGCCGCGCAGCGACCACGACGAGTAGTTCTTGCTGCTGAGAGTCAGTGTCGCCTTGGTCATCGGCTATCTCCTCACCTGTCAAACGCATCTTGCCACGAAAGACGGGCCTCACCGTCCCGAATTGCCCATTGCCTGTGCTTTTCCGATTCCATTCAGCAAACCACATGCCAGTTTTACAGACTGTTTGACTCTTCCCTGGCTTCGATATTGCATAGCAATAGAGCAGGGAAAGATCCGCATGATGTCGATGATGTACCAAGCCTACCAGAATCACATGGACCTGACGGCACCCTGGCGCAGCGGCGCCGCCGCGGCCTTGCGATACCTCAACCTCATTCCTGCCGGTACTTCGGAGAAACTGTTCGGCCGGCTGTCCTCCGCCCTCGAATTGATCTCGCGCACCGCTTTGACCTACACCCGCCCGGCCTTCAACATCGGCAAGGTCCTGGTCGGCAATGCCGAACTCGATGTCACCGAGGAAGTGGTGTTCGCGACTCCCTTCGGATCGCTGCTGCATTTCAAGAAGGAGAATTCGCCGCTGCAGCCGCGCGTGCTGCTGGTCGCGCCGATGTCCGGACATTTCGCCACCCTGCTGCGCGGCACCGTCAAGACATTGCTGCAGGATCACGACGTCTACATTACCGACTGGCACAACCCGCGCGACATCCCGCTCAGCCAGGGCAAGTTCGGCCTCGACGAATATACCGAGCACCTGATCACTTTTATGAATGTGCTGGGCCCCCGCTCGCACATGATCGCGATCTGCCAGCCCTCGGTGTCGGCGCTGGCTGCCGCGGCGATCATGTCGGAAGACGACCATCCGGCGCGCCCCGCCAGCCTGACCCTGATGGCCGGCCCGATCGACACCCGTATCCAGCCCACCAAGGTCAACGACTTCGCCAAGAGCAAGCCGCTGAAGTGGTTCGAGGACAACCTGATCAACTACGTGCCTATCCAGTGCAAGGGCGCATTCCGCAAGGTCTATCCGGGCTTCGTCCAGCTCACCGCCTTCGTGTCGATGAACCTGGAGCGCCACATCAAGTCGCATGTCGACCTCGCCGACCACCTGGCCAAGGGCGAGACCGAGAAGGCCGAGGTCATCAAAACCTTCTACGACGAGTATTTCGCGGTGATGGATCTGACCGCCGAGTTCTACATCGAGACCATTCGCGACGTGTTCCAGGAGCACCTGCTGCCGCAGGGCAAGCTGATGTACAAGGGTCGCACCGTCAATCCGGGCTCGATCAAGCGCATGGGCCTGATGACGATCGAGGGCGAAAAGGACGATATCTGCTCGATCGGCCAGACCCTGGCCGCCCAGGATTTGTGCACCGGCCTGCGCGCCTATCGCAAGGTCCATCACATGCAGGCCGGCGTCGGCCACTATGGCGTGTTCAGCGGACGCCGATGGAATAACGAGATCTACCCGCTGCTGCGGGATTTCGTGCACGTCAATTCCTGACACCCTGACGTTGTATACAAATATTTCGGGTCCCCTCACCCAAACGGGTGAAGGAGAATTCGACCTGCTGCATTACGTCGATACCGGGGAAATTCCGCCCGCTGCGTCAGCAGCAGCGGCGGTCATTCCATTACCGCCTCGGCGGACTGTGTATTGACGATGCAAGTGGTTTCAGTGAGCGATATTGACGAGCGAGGCCGGCCATCGCGCCGGCCTTTTTCTCGGGCTAGACCGGGCCGCCGCGGCGCTGGCCAAGCAGGCTGACCAGTTCGGACTGCCGCTCGACGCCGGTCTTGGCGAACACCGCCTTCAACTGCGTCCGCACGGTATTGGCGCTGATGCCCTGAAGTTTGGTGATGGCGTCCACCGAACCACCATCCACCAGCAGGCTGGCGACGCGGGATTCCGCCGGCGTGAGGTCGAACAGCGCCTGCAGCAGTTCGGGCGCCGGACTGCTCTGCCGGGTGAGCGGCGTCAGATACAGGATCGAGACCGCGCCGGTGAAGACGTCGAGGCCGGCGAGCTTCAATGGCAGCACGTGCGCGATCAGCGGCGCGGACTCCGCCGTGCCGGCCACCGGGATCGAACGCCCGGTCTGCGCCAGCGACGCCGGACGCACCAGGGCTTCGAGGAACATGGCCTGCGCTGCCGGCGCCTTGAACTGCACCTGGTCGCGCGCGCCGATGCCGACACAGGCCGCACTGTCGGCAAATCCGGCATTGGCGGCCACCGCACGGCCGTCCTGGGTGACCGCGGCGGCCGGCAGCCCGATCAGCTCCAGCGTGGCGACGGCA
>DATCUS010000296.1:0-18309 GCA_036561845.1 Tardiphaga sp.
CACCGGCGCCCGCACCCCGGGCGACATCGGCTTCGCCAGCCTGCGCGGCGGCACCGTCGCCGGCGACCACAGCGTGATCTTCGCCGGCCCCTATGAGCGCATCGAACTGACCCACAAGGCCGAGGACCGCATGCTGTTCGCCCATGGCGCGCTGAAGGCGGCGATGTGGGCGCATGGCAGGAAGCCCGGACTGTATTCGATGGCCGACGTGCTCGGCCTGGGTGACATTTAAGCAGAAACGGAATCAGGAATGACCGACCGCCTTCTCGTGCTCGTGCGTCACGGCCAGAGCGACTGGAATCTGAAAAATCTCTTCACCGGCTGGAAGGATCCCGACCTCACCGAGAAGGGCGTCGCCGAGGCAAAGGAAGCCGGGCAGAAGCTGAAGGCGCAGGGGCTGGTATTCGACATCGCCTTTACTTCGGCGCTGACCCGCGCCCAGCACACGCTGGATCTGGCGCTGGCGGAGATGGGCCAGACCGGCCTGCCGATCACCCGGCATCAAGCGCTGAACGAACGCGACTACGGCGACCTGTCCGGCCTCAACAAGGATGACGCCCGCAAGAAGTGGGGCGAGGAGCAGGTGCTGATCTGGCGCCGGTCCTACGACGTGCCGCCGCCTGGCGGCGAAAGCCTCAAGGACACGCTGGCCCGCACGCTGCCGTATTACGTACAGGAGATCCTGCCCTGCGTGCTGCGCGGCGAGCGCACGCTGGTCGCCGCCCACGGCAATTCGCTGCGCGCGTTGATCATGGTGCTGGAGAAGCTGACGCCGGAAGGCATTCTGGCGCGCGAACTGGCCACCGGCGTGCCGATCATCTATCGGCTCAACGCGGATTCGACGGTGGCCTCGAAGCTGGATCTGGCGGGGTAGGTCGGTACATCGGCTTCACAGCCCTCTCAGGTGTCATCGCCCGGCCTGCGCGCATTTGCGCGCCGGGACCGGGCGATCCAGTAATCGCCGGCTGTGTGATGGAGACGCGGCGCCGGTGTCTACTGGATCCCCGCATGCGCGGGGATGACATGAGAGTTTGAGACACCGACGTGGGGCGTCTCACCCCGCCCCCACCTGACCGGCTTCCCAGCCGATCATCGCCTGCTTGCGGGTGATGCCCCAGTGATAGCCGGTCAGTGCGCCGGACTTGCCGAGCGCGCGATGGCACGGCACCACGAAGGAGATCGGGTTCTTGCCGACCGCGGCGCCCACGGCGCGCGACGCCTTCGGGCTGTCGATCTTCGTGGCGATGTCCGAATAGCAGACGGCGCGGCCCATCGGGATCCTGAGCAGCGTCTCCCACACCCGGACCTCGAAGTCGGTGCCGATCAGCAGCACGCGCAGCGGCTGCTCCGGATTCCACAGGTTGGCGTCGAAGATGCGCCGGGCCATCGCGGCGGTGCCGGCGGTGTCCTCGACGAAGGTCGCGCGCGGCCAGCGCGCGGCCATGTCCGCGAAGGCCGGCTGCTCCTCGCCGGGATCGGAAAACGCCAGCCCGGCGAGCCCGCGCTCGCTGGAGATCACGATGGCCGAGCCGAACGGGCAGGGATGGAAGCCGTAGCGCAGCTCCATGCCGGCGCCGCCGGTCTTCCATTCGCCCGGCGACATCGCCTCGTGGGTGACGAACAGGTCGTGCAGCCGGCCGGGGCCGGACAGGCCTGAGTCCAGCGCCGCGTCGAGCACGCTGGCGGAGTCGCGTAGCAGGCCCTTGGCGTGGTCCAGCGTCAGCGCCTGCATGAAGCCCTTTGGCGTGAGACCGGCCCAGCGCCGGAACAGGTGGTGCAGCTCGTCGGGCGTAAGTCCGGCAGCATCGGCGATGGCCTCGATCTCCGGCTGGCTGCGCCAGCGCGCCGAAATGAAGGCGATGGCGCGGCGCACGCAGTCGTAGTCGCGCAAGGCGGCATCCTGGGCGCCGGGCCGGGTGAGGCGATGGTCACTCATCGCAAGGTTTTTGGCGAGGTTCATCATGCCCGCAAGCTAGGCGCGCGCAGGGCTGCAAACCACCCGATTTCCGACCTGCGGTCATGTCAGCGGATTGTAGGTCGGGCCTCGTTTGGCGGCCTGCAGTGCCGCCATCAGGGCTTTGACAAAGCTGGCCTTTTCGTCCGGGCCGAGGAACTTGGCAATGGACACCCGGCGACCGCGCGAGACCAGGAACAGTTGCTCGATGCCGAATTCTTCGTGGGTGACATGGTCGAGCTGAACCCACAGCGGATTGAGCACCCATTCCACCACCTGGCCGCGATGGCTGACCCGCCGTACCCGCAACTCGGTTGGCGTCACGGTGATCTCTTCGGTGTCCCCGGCGCGGCGGTAGTTGATCCGGAAGGCCCACCAGATCGCCAGCACGTCGAGGCCGAAAAAGCCGAACACCGGCCAGGCCCCCATCATCAGGAAGACGATGCCGGCGATGAACGAGACGCCGCCGACAAACAGCATCAGCGCCAGAAAGCCGTTGCGGCTGAGCGAGCGGTGCGGGGTCAGCAGCGCCGTGAACAGCTTCGGCTCGGCGGCTTCGTCAAAGTCGTTGCCCAAGGTCATCGGCTGTCAGTATATCCCGATCATGGCGAAAATCACCCGCAAGCTGCCGGCCAAAACAATCGGAACTGCCGCGAAATCCGTCGGCGCCACGCCGAAGGTCAGGGTCGGCAAGGCGGCACCGAGGCCGAAGCCCAATTCGTCAAAGCCCAAGTCTTCAAAGCCTTGGAGTCCTGCCGAGGTCCGTGAGGCCTTCGTGCGCTTCCGCCGCGTGAATCCGGAGCCGAAGGGCGAGCTGGAGCACCTCAATCCCTACACGCTGCTGGTGGCGGTGGTGCTCTCGGCGCAGGCCACCGATGCCGGCGTCAACAAGGCGACCCGGGCGCTGTTCGCGCTGGCCGACACGCCGCAGAAGATGGTCGAGCTCGGCGAAGAGGCGGTGCGCGAGCATATCAAGACGATCGGGCTGTACCGCAACAAGGCCAGGAACGTCATCGCGCTGTCGGAGAAGCTGATCGCCGAATTCGGCGGCGTGGTGCCACGCACCCGCGCCGAACTGGAGTCGCTGCCCGGCGCCGGCCGCAAGACCGCCAATGTGGTGCTCAACATGGCGTTCGGCGAGCACACCATGGCGGTGGACACCCACGTCTTCCGCGTCGGCAACCGCACCGGCATGGCGCCCGGCAAGACGCCGCTCGAGGTCGAGCTCGAACTGGAGCGGGTGATTCCGAAGGAGTTCATGATGCACGCGCATCACTGGCTGATCCTGCACGGCCGCTACACCTGCCTGGCGCGAAGGCCGCTGTGCGAGAAATGCGTGATCAACGATCTGTGCCGGTGGCCGGAGAAGACGGTGTAGTCGCGACCACCTTCTTTGACCGGTGCCACACCCACCAACGTCATCCTGAGGCGCCGTCGTTCTTGCGACGGCCTCGAAGGATGCGCCGCAAGCGTCCGTGGCCGCATCCTTCGAGGCTCGCCCAAGTGGGCGAGCGCCTCAGGATGACGACTCAGAGTCTGACGCAGTACTCCGCCAGCTGAAACCGCTCGAAGCGGTGCAGCTCGTCCTCGATCCGCGCCTTCATGCCCTTCGGCGGGCGGCCGCCGACCCAGTTCCATTTTTGCATCAGCAGCTTCTGCTTCTTGCGATCGGTCTTGAGATCGATGGCGGCGACGATCCGGTCGCCGACCAGCACCGGCAGCGCGAAGTAGCCGAACAGCCGCTTCTCCTTCGGCACATAGGCTTCGAAGCGATGCTCGTAATCGAAGAACAGATGGGTCCGCTTGCGCTGGATGATCAGCGGATCGAACGGCGACAGGATGTGGACCAGTTCCGGGGCATCGCCAAAAGTCTCCAGCACCTCCGGCCGGCCCCAGTGCTCGATCTTGCCGGCGCCCTCCAGCGCCACCGGCACCAGTTCGCCGCGACGGACGCGCGTCTCGATCACCCTGCGGATCGCAGGCTTGCTGCCGGCGGCGAGATGGCAGATCGAATCGAGGCTGACGACGCCCTGCGCGCGCAGGGCGCGATCGAGCAGATAGGTCAGGCTGTCCGTCGGCGAGGCCGGCTTCGGCGGTCTGTCCCAGCCGAAATGCCGCTCCATCAGCTCGTAGGTCTTGAGCATGCCGTCGCGCGCGCTGATGGTCAGCACGCCGGTGTAGAACGCCAGTTGCAGCGCCCGTTTCGATGGCTTGCGGCTGCCCCACAAATGCTGCTTGTCCACCAGCACGTCGTCGTCGATGTCGCGGATGGTCAGTGCGCCGTCCCTGCGGATCAGCGTCAGCACTTTTCGCAGGTCCGCCGGCGTGACGGTGCCGAACCACTTGTGACCTTCGCGCTTGTGCCGCTTCATGGCCGGCAGGAAGAATCGCAGGTCCTTCGACGGCACATAGGACAGCGCGTGGGTCCAGTATTCAAACACGCTCTTGTCGACGCTTTGCGCGTGGCACAGATCGGCGCGCTTGTAGCCGGGTATGCGCGTGTAGAGAATGTGATGGTGGCAGCGCTCGATGACGTTGATGGTGTCGATCTGCACATAACCGAGATGGTCGATCGCCGCCGCCGTGGCCTGCGGCCCGTGGCCGAACGGCGCGGACGTGTCGAGCCGCTGCGCGCGCAGCCAGATGTCTCGCCCCTGCGCCTTGGTCAGCGCCAAAGGTTGCACCGGGTTGCGCGCCATGGCGTCAGGCCGCCGGGACCTTGTCCCGGCGCACGGGCTCGATCAGCTCCGGTCGCGGGCCACTCAGCCGCTTGTGCATGTGCACCATGAAGGCCATGCCGAACAACGGCGTGGCGAGGTTGACGATCGGAATCGAGACGAAGGCGGCGATCACCAGCCCGGCGGTGAAGACCGTGCCCGCATATTGCTTGCGCATCAGCTTGGCTTCGGCTGGCGAGCGGAACCGCATGGCGGCGAGCTCGAAATATTCGCGGCCGAGCAGCCAGGCGGTCGCGATGAAGAACGCGACGAAGCCCAGACCGGCGAAGAACACGAAAGGCAGTGCGACCAGATAGACCAGGATGGTCAACAGCGCGGTCTTGACGCCCTCGGTGATGGCGAGACCGAACGGCAGCGCGGTGCCGACGCGCTCAGCCGGATAGTGCTCGCGCTCGACGATGTCGGCGACGTCGTCGACGAACACGCTGGCCACCAGCGAGGTGATCGCCGGCATCAGGAAGATGGCGCCGAACACCACGCCAAAGCCGGCGGCGATGGTGAGGCCCCAGGCCAGAATATCCAGCGTGGTGTGGAATCCCTGTCCCAGCGTCGCCTCGGCCCAGACTTCGCCGGATGTGGCGAGCCAGCTCAGCAGCCGTTGCATGCCGATGCCGAGCACGACGATCAGCATCAGCGCCAGCCCGATCGACTTCCACAGGATGGCGCGCATCGGTGGCGACAGGATCTGCGAAAGCGCCTTCACGGCGGCGTCGAGCATGGCGGGTTCCTCTCTGAAATCATTCCCGGCAGAGGTATTGATGTCCGTGCGGTTCGGCAAGAGGAGGGCGGGGCGGGGCGCCGCTGGCGCAACTGCAGATTCGAATCAACGACCCGGCGTGGCGCCGGCATCGACGGCTGTGCGCTGCAGGCAATGGTGGCCTCTGACGACGAGCGGTATCATTCTCCGAGCCTTCGGTCGGTTGCTGCGCGCAGGCGCTACGGCGTGCCAGATGGTGGCCACACCTGCCGGTTCCCTGTGCGGTTGCGGTCCACCCTATTGACGCGTGGTTTGATTAGCGTAGCGTCCTGAATTGTAGCATTGAAGTCCGGCCATCATGAAAGGCCCGGTTCGATGGGTAGCGTTACCGTACAGTTTCCAGCACAGGAAACACCATTGTGCCGCGCATTCTCGTTGTCGATGATGATCTGCTGGTTCGCTCCGCGATTGATCTTTGGCTGAGGAGCAAGGGCTTTGACGTCGTCGTTGCCGACGGCGGCGAGGCCGGACTGCACGAGCTCGATCACTCGACCTTCGATGTGATGATCGTCGACATCTTCATGCCGCACATGCGTGGCTTCGAGTCGATCAGGGTGTTCCACGAACGCGCCCCGCAGGTGCCGCTGATTGCCATCTCGGGCTATGTATTCGCCGAGCAGCGTGCGCCGGCGCCCGATTTCCTGCGCATGGCGCTCGGTCTCGGCGCGTCGCGCTGCCTGCGCAAGCCGTTCACGCCGGCCACATTGATGGCTGCGATCGATGCCTGCCTGCAGGAAAGCGAGGGCTATCGGAATGAAGCCGACGGATAGTGCGCACATCCCGGAAAGCACCGACGCGCGATGGCTGCGCGCCGTGGTCGAGACCGCGGTCGATGGCGTCATCCTGATCGATGCCGCCGGCAAGGTGCTGAAGTTCAACCCGGCCTGCGTCAAGCTGTTTGGATACAGTGCCGACGAGGTGGTGGGGCAGAACGTCAAGATGCTAATGCCCGGGCATTACCGCCAGGAGCACGACCGCTACCTCGACAACTACAACCGTACCCACGAGCGCAAGATCATCGGCATCGGCCGCGAGGTGACGGGCCAGCGCAAGGACGGCTCGACCTTTCCCATGGACCTGTCGGTCGGCGAGGCCAATGAGGAAGACGGCTCGATCTTCGTCGGCATCATCCACGATCTCACCGAGCGCGAACGCGCAGAAAAGGCGCTGCGCGAGAGCGCCGCGCGGCTGCGCGCCGTGGTCGACACTGCCGTCGACGGCGTCATCCTGATCGATGCCCGCGGCCGCATCCTGATGTTCAATCCGGCTTGCGAACGGCTGTTCCAGTATCGCGCGGAGGAGGTCATCCACGAGAATGTCAAGATCCTGATGCCGACGCCCTATCGCGCCGAGCATGACGGCTATCTCAAGCATTTCCACGACACCGGCGAGCGCCGGATCATCGGCATCGGGCGCGAGGTGATGGGCCGGCGCAAGGACGGCTCCACCTTCCCCATGGATCTGTCGGTGGGCGAGGCCAAGCAGGACGGCGAAGCCATCTTCGTCGGCATCATCCACGACCTCACCGAGCGCAAGCGCACCGAGGAGCAACTGGTACAGGCGCAGAAAATGGAGATCGTCGGCCAGCTTTCTGGCGGCATAGCCCACGACTTCAACAACCTGCTGACGGTGATCGTCGGCAACGCCGAATTCCTCAGCGAGCAGCTGAAGGCGCGGCAGGATTTGCGGCAGTTGTCCGACGACATCGGCAGGGCAGGCGACCGCGGTGCCGAGCTGACCCAACGGCTGCTGGCGTTCAGCCGCCGGCAGATCCTTCGTCCGGTGGCGCTCGAGTGCAACAAGCTGCTCGACGGCATGCACAAGCTGCTGCGGCGCACGTTGCGCGAGGACATCGAGATCAGAACCATGTTCGAGCCGGAGCTGGCGATGGCCTTTGCGGATCCCGCGCAGCTCGAATCCGCGGTGCTCAATCTTGCCGTCAACGCGCAGGATGCGATGGCCAAGGGCGGGCGTCTCACCTTGACCACGGCCAATGCCTCGCTCGACGATCACTACCAGCGTCTGCATCCCGAGGTGGAGCCCGGCGACTATGTGCTGGTGGCCGTCACCGACGATGGTGAAGGCATGCCGAAGGAAGTGATCGACCGGGTCTTCGAGCCATTCTTCACCACCAAGGAGGTCGGCAAGGGCAGCGGGCTCGGGCTCAGCATGGTCTATGGCTTCGTCAAGCAGTCGAGCGGCCACGTCTCGATCTACAGCGAGCCCGGCCTCGGCACCACCGTGCGGATCTATCTGCCGCAGGCCGCGATGAAAGCGCCGCGCTCGCCGGAGCAGCTCCAGCAGGACGACACCGCACTCCCTGGCGGCACCGAAACGGTGCTGGTGGTGGAGGACGATCCGTTTGTCCGCTCCTACGCGGCGATGCGCCTGCAAAGCCTCGGCTATTCGGTGGTGGCCGCGGTCAACGGTGCCGATGCCCTGGAAAAGCTGAGGACGCATATTTCGATCGACGTGCTGTTCACCGACATCGTGATGCCGGGCGGCATCAATGGCTGGGAACTGGCGGAGCGCGCCCAGCAGGTGCGGCCCGGACTGCCCGTGCTGCTGACCTCCGGCTATGCGCTCGAGACCCTGGTCCGGCACGGCCAGCACCGGGACGGGGCCGTCGTGCTCACCAAGCCCTATCGCAAGGCGGAGCTCGCCGAGCGGTTGCGTGAGGTGATCAATCAGGCTTCGGCGCGACAGCCGACGCCGCCGGAGATCGGCTAGAGCCGGACTCAGCTCGTGGCATCGAACCCCGGACGCGGTGCACTGCGCGCCGCGCGTCCGGGACATGATTTCGAACTGCTTCCATTTCAACAGATCAAACTCTGGCCTGCCGCCGGCCGCAGGACTGCAACGGTCCGATTCAAGCCAAAGCGCTGCAAGGCCGCAGCATTAGACGCTGTCCGGCTCACACCACCGCTTTTGCTTCCTCACTGAGTCGCTTCTGTCGTGCAGCGCGAAGCCTGGTTGCGGCTGTGCCACCCGCGCGCGGCGCGGCGTGCGGCCAGTTCGTCGTGCACCGTTACTTCCTCAGCGAAAATCGACGCTTCCGCGTCAGCCGCTTCAGGAACAAGCGGCGGCGCCTCGACGGATTCTGGAAACGGACCGAACGCATCCGCTACCTCCCGGAGCGGCTTCTGCTTGTCGGCCCAATGCAGCGCGGTGTAGTCGAAGCCCAGTTCGATGGTCGGCTTGACCACCTCGAAATAGGGCGAGATGTCGAAGTCGCGCGGCATGTACAGCGAGGAGTCGCGGATGTGCAGGATCTCGCGGCGGGCGGCGCGGCTGCCGGCGCGGGTGATCTTCGGCAGGATCGGATAGCGCACCGCGTCGAATGCTTGCGCGATCAGTGCCGAGCAGATGATCTTGGTGGGATCGCCGGAGCCGAATGCGATCATGCGCCGGCGCCAGCGCTGCGGGATCGGCAGCGGAAACAGATAGCGCATGAGATCGACAATGTTCTTGGTGTCATAGCCGAAGCCGATGCGGTTGATGGCGTAGCGGCACACCGTGTGGCGATCCTCGAACGACAGCCCGACCGGGCGGCACAGCCGCGTGTGGTAGGGAAAATATTTCGACAACGGCGCCGAGGTGACGCCCTCGCCGATATTGGCTTCGATCAGCACATGCGGCTCGCCGTCGGGCTCGGCGGCGCCATCGATCTCGCCGACATAGAGCGCGGCATGCGACCAGGTCGACTGGGTGAGATACTTGATGATGCCGGAGACGCGGTTGTTGCCTTCGACCAGCATCACGTCGCCGGGCTGGATCACGTCGCGCAGGCGTTCCGGGTCGCTCGGCGTGAAGGGTTCATAGCCCGGCACCTCCTTCTGAAGGTAGCCAGCGATCAGTTTCCCGACCGTATCGAGCACGACGCCCATATTGGTCACTCCCCCCGCGGTTCGTTCCGACCGCTCTGTCGCTGCTTCATGATGGTCGAGAGGCATTGCCATTTGGTTCACGGCGCGGGTGCCGCACTCATGATTGATTCACCATGAGAGTTGCCGCATCCCGCTGAATACGGCAAAGTTCGCTGGACGTTCTCCCGTTTCACAAAGTTTCGGAAACCATGACATGACAATGACGCGCCGCGATTTCATCTCGGCGTCCTCGGCATTTGCGCTGGCCAGCGCGTTTGGCGCAAGCGCGCGGGCCGCGACGCTGCCGCGTGATGCTGACATTGTCGTGATCGGCGCCGGTGCCGCCGGCATCAGTGCGGCGAAGTGGATCGCCGCGGCCGGCCGCAAGGTGATCGTGGTCGAGGCGTCCGGCCAGATCGGCGGTCGTTGCCTCACCGATACCACCAGCTTCGAGACTCCGTTCGATCGCGGGGCGCGCTGGCTGCATAATCCCGAAACCAACGCGCTGGTAAAGCTCGCCCGTGCCGCGGGTGTGGAACTGTATCCGACGCCGGGTGGCCAGAAGATCCGTATCGGCCGCCGTAACGCGCGCGCCGGCGAGACGGAGGAATTCCTCGCCACCGTCGTGCGGACCAACCGCGCCATCGACGATGCCGCGCGCAAGGGCGATCCATCCTGCGCATCGGCGCTGCCAAAGGATCTCGGCGACTGGGCAGGCACCACCGAATACGTGCTCGGCGCCTATGCCGCCGGCAAGGATTTGAAGGACCTCTCCGCAGTCGATCATGTCCGCGCGCAGGAGCGCGGCACGGAGATCGCCAGCCGGAGCGGGCTTGGCGCGCTGATGATCAAGCTCGCCGATGGCCTGCCGGTGGCGCTGTCGACACCGGCCACGCGGGTGAGCTGGAGCGGCCGCGATATTGCCGTCGAGACGCCGGCGGGGCGGATCGCCACGCGCGCGGTGATCGTCACCGCATCCACCAATGTTCTGGCATCCGGCGCCATCAAGTTCACGCCCGAATTGCCCAAGCGGCAGCTCGACGCCGCGGCGAAACTGTCGCTCGGCAGCACCGACCGCATCGCAATGTGGATGCCCGGCAATCCGCTCGCGCTCGGCCGTGACGAGCTGATGATCGAGCAGAGCACCGATACGCGCACCGGCGTGATGCTGGCCAATATCAGTGGCTCCGCGCTGTGCACGGTGGATGTCGCGGGTTCCTTCGGCCGCGACCTGTCGGCGCAGGGCGAGGCGGCGATGGTGGCCTTTGCGGTAGAATGGCTGACCAAGCTGTTCGGCAGTGACATTGCGAAGGCGGTGAAGAAGAGCAGCGCCACGCGCTGGAACGCGTCGCCTTTCGTCCAGGGTGCCATGTCGGGTGCCGTCCCGGGCGGCCAGTTCGCGCGCCGTGCGCTGATCGAGCCGATGGGCAATTTATTCTTCGCCGGCGAAGCCACCCATGAAACTCTGTGGGGCAGCGTCGACGGTGCCTGGGAAAGCGGCGAACGCGCTGCCGACGCCGCGCTGAAGAAGATCGGCGCGCTGAGGGATCCCGAGGCGGCGCCAGCCCGGTCGACGCGCAAGCCGAAGCCACGGGCGCGATCGAATGCGGAATAGCAATGTTGTGGTGGCTGTCCTACCGAAACATCCCGTCGAACAGCGGCAGGCTGATCAGCGCCGACAACGCGATCAAACCGTAGCAGATGCGGCGAAACAACGTGTCGCTGGCGCGGCCGAACAGTTTCGAGCCGAGCCGGAGGCCAAGAGCGAACAGCGGGCCGGTGATTGCCGCGAGGCCGAGAATGGCTGATGTCCATAGCCCGCCGATCGAATAGCTGACGATAATCATGATGTCGGCGACGGCGAAGTACAGGATGATATTGGCGCGGGTCACCGCCGCGACGGCGGTGTCGCGCAGCCAGTACATCACCACCGGAGGTCCGCCGATCTGCGCCAGCCCGCCGAAGAAACCGGCGACGCCGCCGACCGCCACCGTCGCCGCTGTCGTCGGCCTGCCCGGATAGCGCCAGCCCGATGCCAGCAGCGCCAGCATCGCGACGATCAAGGCGGCGATGGCCCAGCGTATCGCCAGCGGATTGCCGAAGGCCAGCGCCAGCGTCCCCAGCGGCACGCCGATCAGCGCGCCGAGCGAGATGATGCCGACGTCGCGCTTGTCGGCACGCCTGAAGGCATTGGGGATCAGCGTCAGCGAGGTGAGAAAATCGATGACCAGCAGCAGGGGAGCCGCAATCTGCGCGCCCGCCACCATGCTGGCCAGCGGCATGAAGATCAGGGCCGAGCCGAAACCGGAAAAGCCGCGGGCGAGGCCGGCCACGAAGGCGGTGACGACGAGGCAGACGAGCGACGCATGGCTGTAGGAGGCGAGGCCAAGATTCTGAACAAGTTCCTGAACGATACCTGCCGTCACGCTTTCACGTCCGGCAGGTCGCCCGAGTACCGCCTCGCATCGCTCGGCATCATGCCCGCAGCGCGCCGCCGGTCTTCTTCGTCACTTCCGCCACGATCTTTGCGCCGATCGCGTCGATCTCTTGATCGGTCAGGGTCTTTTCGCGCGGCTGGATCGTCACCGCGATCGCCAGCGACTTCTTGCTGTCGTCGACGCCCTTGCCCTCATAGACGTCGAACAGCGTCACATTGCTGATCAGCTTCTTGTCGACGCCCTGTGCGGCGCGCACCAGATCCCCGGACCTGACGCTGCGATCGACGATGAAGGCGAAATCGCGCGACACCGGCTGGAACGCCGACAGCTCCAGCACGGGTCGCGCGCGGGTGGCGCGCACCTTGGCGTCGGGGATACGGTCGAGGATCACTTCGAATGCCAGCAGCGGGCCGTCGGCGCCCAATGCTTCAGTGGCGCGCGGATGCAGCTCGCCGAAATAGCCGAGGATGTTCTGCGGACCGATCTGGATGGTGCCGGAGCGGCCGGGATGCAGCCAGCCGGGACCGCCGGCGACGATCTGCAGCGCCTGCATCGGCGCGCCGGCGGCGGCCAGCACCGCGAAGGCATCGGCCTTGGCATCGAGTGCATCGGCATTCGCCGCGCCCGACCAGTGCCGGCCCATGCCCTTCGCCGACGCCAGCCCATGACGGATGCCGGCGGCAGCCATGAACTGGTCCTGCGGCCGGTCGCCCTTGAAGATCTGGCCGACCTCGAACAGCGCCAGGTCGGCCACGCCGCGATCGGCATTGGCCTGCGCAGCCCTGACCAGGCCGGGCAGCAGGCTGGGCCGCATGTCGGAGAGGTCGGCGGCGATCGGATTGGCCAGCGCCAGTTCGGGCGCGCCGCCGCCGAACAGTTCGGCATGCGGCTTCGAGATGAACGACCAGGTCACGGCCTCGACCATGCCGCGCACGGCGAGCGCACGCTTGGCGCGGCGGGTGCGCAGCTGGATCGGCGTGAGGATCGGCTTGCGCGGCGCGGCGCCGCGATCGAACGGCGTCATCGGTACCTTTTCGACGCCGTAGATCCGCATGATCTCCTCGACGATGTCGGCCTTGCCATGCACGTCGCTGCGCCAGGAGGGCACCGCGATCTTCACCACCGGGCCGGTGCCGGCCATCATGAAGCCGAGCCGCGTGAGGATCATCCGCATCTGCACCAGCGGGACGTCGATCGCGGCGAGGCGCTTCACTTCCGCGAGCGGGAAATCGATGACGCGGTCGTCGGCGTGCGGGTTGCCGACCACGACGATCTCCGACGGCGTGCCGCCGCACAGTTCCAGCACAAGTTTCGTCGCCAGTTCGAGGCCGGGCAGCATGAAGGCAGCATCGACGCCGCGCTCGAAACGATAGCGCGCGTCGGAATTGATGCCGAGCCGGCGGCCGGTCTGTGCGATGTTGATCTCGTTCCACAGCGCGGATTCGATCAGCACGTCGGTGGTCTCGGCGGAGCAGCCGGAGGCTTCGCCGCCCATGATGCCGGCCAGCGACTCCACGCCATTGTCGTCGGCGATGACGCAGACCTTGTCGTCGAGCGTGTAGGTCTTGCCGTCCAGCGCCAGCAGCGTCTCGCCGTCGCGGGCGCGGCGCACCACGATGTCGCCCTTGACCTTCGCCGCGTCGAACACGTGCAGCGGACGGGCGCGATCGAAGGTCAGGAAGTTGGTGATGTCGACCAGCGCATTGATCGGCCGCAGGCCGATGGAGGTGAGGCGCTTCTGCAGCCATTCCGGTGACGGGCCGTTCTTCACCCCGCGCACCAGGCGCAGGCCGAAACCGGGACACAGGGTGGCGTCCGCGACGGTGACCTTCACCGGGCAGGGGAATTCGCCCTTGATCTGCCTGATCGCGGGATCCTTGAACTTGCCCATGTCGGCGGCGGCGAGGTCGCGCGCGATGCCGTGCACGCCGGTGCAGTCCTGGCGGTTCGGCGTGAGATTGATCTCCAGCACGGGATCGCCGAGCTTCGCCCATTCGGCGTAGCTTTCGCCGACCGGCGCGTCGGCCGGCAGTTCGATGATGCCGTCGATGTCGTCGGGCAATGCGAGCTCGCCGGCCGAGCACATCATGCCCTGGCTCTCGACGCCGCGGATGTTGCCGACGCTGATGGTGAAGTCCTTGGCCGGAATATAGGTGCCGGGCGCCGCGAACACGGTTTTCAGGCCGGCGCGCGCATTGGGCGCGCCGCAAACCACCTGAAGCGGTTCGCCTTTGCCGGTATCGACCTTGCAGACGCGCAGCCGGTCGGCATTGGGATGCTGCTCGGCCGAGATGATCTGCGCGATCGTGAACGGCTTCAGCAGTTTTGCCTTGTCCTCGATATGCTCGACCTCAAGCCCGATCATGGTGAGCTTGTCGGCGAGCTCTTCCAGGGGCTCGTCGGTGTCGAGATGATCTTTCAGCCAGGAGAGAGAGAATTTCATGAGCTTAGTCCCCCGGCCAGGCTGGGCACGTCGAGCGGCTTGAAGCCGTAGTGGCTGAGGAAGCGGACGTCGCCTTCGAACAATTGGCGGAGATCGCCGATGCCGTATTTCAGCATGGCGATGCGGTCGATGCCCATGCCCCAGGCAAACCCCTGGTACACATCGGGATCGATGTCGCAGGCGCGCAGCACGTTGGGATGCACCATGCCGCAGCCGAGAATCTCCAGCCAGTCCTCGCCTTCGCCGAAGCGGATCTCGCCCTTGTCGCGGCGGCACTGGATATCGACTTCCAGCGACGGCTCGGTGAACGGGAAGAACGACGGCCGGAATCGCATGTTGATGTTGTCGACCTCGAAGAACGCCTTGCAGAATTCGTGCAGGATCCATTTGAGGTGGCCGAGATGCGCAGTCTTGTCGATCACCAGGCCTTCGACCTGGTGGAACATCGGCGTGTGCGTCTGGTCAGAGTCGCTGCGATAGGTGCGACCCGGACAGATGACACGGATCGGCGGCGCCTGCGTCAGCATGGTGCGCACCTGCACCGGCGAGGTGTGGGTGCGCAGCAGTTTGCGCACGCCTTCCGAATCCGGATTGAAATAGAACGTGTCATGCATCTCGCGGGCCGGATGGCCCTCGGGGAAATTCAGCCGCGTGAAGTTGTAGTCGTCGGTCTCGATGTCCGGACCTTCGGCGATGGCAAAGCCCATGTCGGCGAAGATGGTGGTGAGTTCGTCCATCACCTGGCTGAGCGGATGAATCCGGCCCTGCTCGGCGGCGGGATCGCGCAGCGGCAGGGTGACGTCGATGGTCTCCGACGCCAGCCGCGCGTCGAGCGCGGCGTTCTTCAGGATGTCGCGGCGCGCCGTCAGCGCCTGCGTGACCGCATCCTTGGCGAGGTTGATCGCGGCGCCCTCGGTCTTGCGCTGTTCCGGCGACATCTTGCCGAGGGTCGAGAGCAGCGCCGAGATCGAGCCCTTCTTGCCGAGCGCACCGACCCGCACCGCCTCGATGGCGGCCTCGTCGGAGGCCGCGGCGATATCGGCGAGGATGGTCTGTTGAAGCGTCGTCAGATCGGACATGAGCAACCTCGATAAGAGAGGCGAGAGCCTCTTGCCGCCTGCGGGCCGACGGGACGTCGGGGACGCAAGGTTTACAGCACGGGTCTACCAGGGATTAAGACGCCAATGGCCGGGACAGGAGCGTGTAAACGCTTCTGCCCGGCCATGACAATGTCGAGGAATACGCAGAGCGGAGAGCTCAGGCTGCGAGTGCAGCCTTTGCAGGTTTAGGCTGCGAGTGCAGCCTTGGCCTTCTCGGCAATCGCGTTGAACACCGCGGGCTCATTGATCGCGAGATCCGAGAGCACCTTGCGGTCGACCGTCACGCCGGACTTGGCGAGGCCGTTGATAAACACGCTGTAGGTCATGCCGAGCGGACGCACAGCGGCGTTCAGGCGCTGGATCCACAGAGCGCGGAACGTGCGCTTCTTGCGCTTGCGGTCGCGGAAGGCGTACTGGCCGGCCTTCTCGACTGCCGCCTTGGCGGTGCGGATGGTGTTCTTGCGGCGACCACGGAAACCCTTGGCGGCCTTGTAGACTTTCTTGTGCTTGGCGTGAGCCGTCACACCGCGTTTGACGCGAGACATGACTGATCTCCTTCGGTTCAAAATGGGGAAACAGAGTGCCGCGCGAACGCGGCCGTGATGACGTGGCTGCCTTAGGCGTTCGGCAAGAAGTACTTCTTGATGTTGTCGCCGTCGGTCTTGAACAGCACGCGGGTGCCACGGAGCTGACGAATCTGCTTCTTCGTCCGCTTGATCATTCCGTGGCGCTTGCCGGCATGTGCCGACATCACTTTGCCTGTTCCGGTCACTTTGAAGCGCTTTTTGGCGCCCGACTTGGTCTTCAGCTTGGGCATTTGGCTCTCCTGTGGCCCGCACGCCTCATGCGCCCCATGGGGGCGCTGCGCCGGCTAAAATGCTCGCTAGAGCGTTGAAAGTGCTCGACTTTTTGCCTCACGGAAGAAGTCAGCACGGCATCGCCACGGCAGCCCTTGATCAGCCGGACGATGAAGGTTGGGCTTATGGCAGAGGACGCGTGAATTGGCAACGATTAACGCCGCATAGGATTCGCCCCTGGCGTGCGATCGCGACGCACTGGCCGGAACGCTTTGCCGTCCCTATCTGTTGCACGACAACAAGAACCGTACGGGACGACGAACATGGCCGGTAAATCCAGGAAACAAGCCAAAGCAATTGCCATCAAGCAGGATGCCAAGGCGCTCACAACCTTGAAATGGCTGTTCGCCGCCGCCGGCGTCGCCGCCGCGATTGCGCTGGCCGGCGCCGCCCATGCCGCGGCCGCCCATGCCGCGGCCGCCCATGACGGCCTCTGGAAGGTGACCATCATCACCCAAGCCGGCAATTGCGATCCGGCCTATTCCTACCCTGTCAAAGTGTCCGGCGGCATCGTCAGCTACAATGGCGACGGCAGTTTTGCCATTGCCGGCAATGTCGCCGACGCCGGGACCGTCAAGGTTTCGATTTCCCGCGGCGAGCAACGTGCCGATGCGACCGGCAAGCTGTCCGGCGATTCCGGCACCGGCCAGTGGAGCGGCAAGTCCGCCACGACGGCCTGTAGCGGGCGCTGGGAAGCCACGCGGGCGAGCTGAGCAACGCGCGGTCATTCCGGGGCGCGAGGGCACAGCCCGAGCGAACCTCAGCCACTCCAATCGGAGTGGCTGGGAATGCCAAGATGTTCAAAACATATCTGGATTCCGGGTTCGCGCCATCCGGCTTCGCCGGCAGGCGCGCCCCGGAATGACATCAAGAAAAAGGCCCGCCAGAAACTGACGGGCCGAAATCTTGTCGTCGCTGCGGATCGAAATGCGATCAGCGCGGCGCCAGAACCATCACCACCTGGCGGCCTTCGAAGCGCGCGTCCTGCTCGACCTTGGCGTATTCGGCGACATCCGCCTTCACCTTGTCCAGCAGTTTGGTGCCGATTTCCTGATGGGCCATTTCGCGGCCACGATAGCGCAGGGTGATCTTGACCTTGTCGCCTTCTTCGAAAAAGCGCTGCATCGCGCGCATCTTCACTTCATAGTCGTGGTCGTCGATCATCGGCCGGAGCTTGATCTCCTTGATCTCGACGATCTTCTGCTTCTTGCGGGCTTCCGCGGCCTTTTTCTGGGCCGAATATTTGAACTTCCCGTAGTCCATGATCTTGCATACGGGAGGGCTGGTATTGGGCGAAATCTCGACCAGATCCATGCCTGCTTCCATCGCCATTTTCACAGCGGTAGCCGTTTCGACAGTGCCGTGGTTGAGGCCTGTCTGATCAATCAGCTGAACCTGGGCGTTGCGGATTTCATCGTTGGTGCGCGGCCCGTCTTTGGTTGCGGCGGGCGGGGCTCTGTTGGGACGGCGAATGGGTGACTCTCCAATGTTGTTTGCGAAGGCGACAGTGTGAAGGAATAAGGCCGTGCGAGCAAGCAAACTCACGCGCCGTGTGCCAAAAAGCCTCAAATACGAGGCGTTTTCGGTCACGGCATCGCCCGGGCCGGCGCGGCCCTCGACCTGACGCGGCAGACCGCGACCACATAAAGGGCCAAGGCGGGTTCCGCAAGCGTCCGCGGTACTGACGCACTGCAACATGACGCGTTGACGTCACCCGCCTGCTCAATCAAATAGCAGTCCGAACCGAGCGAGTGATCCATGAGCAACATGCAAGCGACCGCGCCGGCCTTCATGCCGGTCGGCAGCGGCGGCGACCGTCGCGAGATTGCGGTGCGCGCGCGCACGGGGAGTGCGCCCGGCCTGTTGTGGATGAGCGGCTTCAAATCCGACATGCAGGGCGGCAAAGCGGTGGCGCTGGACGCCTGGGCGGCGGAGCACGGCCGCGCCTGCGTGCGCTTCGACTATTCCGGCCATGGCGAATCCGGCGGCGCCTTTGTCGACGGCACCATCGGGCGCTGGCTGGAGGACAGCCTCGCGGTGTTCGACGCCTACTGCCAAGGCCCGCAGGTGGTGATCGGCTCGTCGATGGGCGGCTGGATGGCGCTGCTGCTGGCGCGCGCGCTGGCCCGCCGCGGCAGCATCGGCCGCGCCACGCT
>DATCUS010000297.1:0-13122 GCA_036561845.1 Tardiphaga sp.
CCGGCGAGACCATGGCCATGACCGCCGCCGCGCCCGCAGCGACCCCGACCGCGACCGTGCAGCCCGATGCACCGAAGCCGGCCGCGCCGCCGCTGCTCAACGTCGTGCAGAAAACCTTTCGCAACGAGGCGCTGGCGCGGATCCAGCGCGCCACCCTGGCCGATGGCGGTTTCGTCGAGCGCCTCGTCGCGTTCTGGTCGAACCACTTCTGCATCTCCGCCGGCAAGGGCGAGCCGGCGCGGATCTGGGCCGGTTCGTTCGAACGCGAGGCGATCAGGCCGCATGTGTTCGGGCGCTTCGGTGACATGCTGAAGGCGGTCGAGCAGCATCCGGCGATGCTGTTCTTTCTCGACAACCAGCAGTCGATCGGCCCGCAGTCGAAGGCCGGGCAGAACGGCAAGCGCGGCCTCAACGAGAACCTCGCACGCGAGATCATGGAGCTGCACACGCTCGGGGTCGGCTCCGGCTATGCGCAGGACGACGTCACCACGCTGGCGCGCATCATCACCGGCTGGACCTTCGCCGGCCGCGACGGAAAGCTTGCCACGCCCGGCAGTTTCGCCTTCAACGCCAATGCGCATCAGCCGGGCCCGCAGGTTCTGCTCGGCAAGACCTATGACGACAATGGCGTCCTGCAGGGCGAAGCGGCGCTGGCGGATATCGCGCGGCATCCGGCGACGGCCAAATTCATCGCCACGAAATTTTCCGCGCATTTCGTCGCCGACACGCCGCCGCCGGCTTTGGTCGCAAAACTCGAAGCCAGCTTCCGCAAGACCGACGGCGACCTGCGCGCGCTGTCGCTGGCGCTGCTGGATTCCGAGGAGGCGTGGCGCGCGCCGCTGACCAAGATGCGCAGCCCCTACGACTACCTGATCGCCACCGGCCGGCTGCTCGGGCGCATCCCCGACAATCCCAATGCGGTGATCGGCGGTCTCAACACGCTGGGCCAGCCGTTGTGGACGCCGTCGGGGCCGAACGGGTTCCCCGACAGCAACGCCGCCTGGGCGGCGCCCGAAGGCATGAAGCTGCGGCTCGACATCGCCGCGCAGGTGTCGTCGAAGATCGCCGACAGCATCGACGCCCGCGAACTGCTCGACGTGGTGGCCGGCGACGCGGCATCGAACGAGACGCGGCAGACCGTCGCCCGCGCCGAGACCCGGCAGCAGGCGCTGGCGCTGCTGCTGATGTCGCCGGAATTCCAGAGGAGATGACCATGGATTGCTGCGAAGGCCGGACCTCGCTCGGCGCCACCCGCCGCTCCCTGCTGCTGTCGGGCGCGGCCTTCGCCGCCTGGGCCTATCTTCCGAAATTCGCCCGTGCGGCGGATGCCCGGGATCCCCGCCTGGTCGTGGTGATCCTGCGCGGTGCGCTGGATGGTCTTGCTACCGTGGCACCGATTGGCGATCCCGATTACGCGGCCCTGCACGGCTCGATCGCACTGACCGCGGACGGCCCGCATGCCGCGCCGATGCTGGACTCGTTCTTCGCCATGCATCCGGCGATGCCGGAGTTCTCGCGGATGGTCCGCGACAAGAAGGCCGCCGTGGTGCATGCGGTGGCGACGTCCTATCGCGAGCGCTCGCATTTCGACGGCCAGGATGTGCTGGAGAGCGGCTTTGCCGGGCCAGGCCGCGTGCAGTCCGGATGGCTCAACCGCGCCATCGAGGCGCTGCCGCGGGGCGAGCGCGTGATGAGCGGTCTGGCCATCGGGCCGACCACGCCGTTGATCCTGCGCGGCAGTGCGCCGACCGTGGGCTGGGCGCCGGTCAACCTGCCGACCGCCGCCGACGATACCGCACAGCGGCTGATCGAACTCTATCGCGGCCGCGATCCCGCGCTGGGCACGGCGTTGGCGCAGGGCCTGCAGCTCGACCGGATCGCCAGGGGCGACAGCATGAAGCCGGACAAGGGCATCACGGCCATGCAGCAGATCGCGCGCGGCGCCGCCAAGCTGATGGCATCCGATGACGGTCCGCGCATCGCCGCTCTGGCCTTCGACGGCTGGGACACCCATGCCGGCGAGGGCGGCCCGGTCGGCCGCCTCGCGCAACTGCTCGGCGGCCTCGACTCCGCGCTGCTGGAATTCGAGACCGGCCTCGGCGCGCACTGGCGCGACACCGTCATCGTGGTCGCCACCGAATTCGGCCGCACCGCGCGGATCAACGGCACCGCCGGCACCGATCACGGCACCGGCACGGTGGCGCTGCTGGCCGGCGGCGCGGTGAAGGGCGGCCGGGTGATTGCCGACTGGCCGGGCCTGAAACAAGCCAACCTGTTCGAGGCCCGCGACCTCGCGCCGACCACCGACCTGCGCGCCATCCTCAAAGGCGTGCTGCACGACCACCTCGGGCTGTCAGAACGCGTGCTGGCCGAGTCGGTATTCCCCGACAGCGCGTTGGTGAAGCCGGCCAGGGGTCTGGTGGGGTAGGCGGACTGCGCCGCTGCGATCCGATGCGGCGCCGGCGCGCCGGATCGGCGGGTCACGATGTGCCGCGAATGAAGCCCGCGCGCTCCGACATTACCTCCCACAGACATGGGATACGCCACGTCGGGAATGCAACCTAAGATCATTCCACCTGAGATGGCTGCCGGCCGGTGATGTGGAGTTCGTCATCCGCCATGGCGACGGCGTGACCGAGACGCGTTCCGTCGCGCGCCGGCTGTCCTGCAATGTCATGGAGGAGGAACGGCGATGGATCAGATCACGACGGTTCAGGCTCTGCCGTCTGCGCAGACCGAAGACTGGCAGGAGCAATACGCCTATTCGCTCGGGCTGCAGGCCTACATCTACGGCTTTCCGTGGATCTACAATGCGCAGCTGCGCTGGCTGTGGGCGACGCCGGAAGGCCAGAGGGTGAGCGTGGAGGTGGGCAAGCCCGATCTCTACGCGCCGATCAACTTCTTTCACTGCAGCCCGCAGCTCGCCAATCCCGACAACAGCCAGTCCGGCGGCAGCCCGAACTGTGACACGCTGTATTCCAATGCCTGGCTCGACGTGGCGGCCGAGCCGCTGGTGCTGTCGGTGCCGGCGGTGACCGACCGCTTCTACTGCATCGAGATGGTGTGCATGGACGCCGACAATTTCGCCTATGTCGGCACCCGCTCGACCGGCACCGCCGCCGGCAACTATCTGATCGCCGGGCCGGACTGGGACGGCACGCTGCCGCCCGCTGCCGGCGACGTGCAGGACGTGCTGCCGCGCGCGCGTACCAACGGCATCCTTCTGCTCGGCCGCACCGGCGTCAACAATCCGGACGATGTCGCTGCCGCCAATGCCGTGCAGCACAACTATCGGCTGACGCCGCTGTCGCTGTGGCCGAACACGCCGCCGCCGACGCCGGGCAAGGTGATGGTGCCGAAGGGCGTGGACTACAACCACACCGAAACCGCCTGGCTCACCATGAACGAGTCGATGACCCAGGATCCGCCCGGCCAGCCGCCGGGCATCCCGCAGGATCAGCTGCTCGCTTTGTTCGCCACCGTCGGCATCGGTCCCGGCCTGGACGTCATGCAGCAGTCGGCCGCCACCCGTGCCGGGCTGCAGCGCGCCGCCGAGGACGGGCTGGCGCTGCTGCGGCAGATGTCGCAGGGCCGCGGCAACCAGGTCAACGGCTGGACCTATCCGCCGCTGGACATCGGCCGCGCCGGGCAGAGCAGCGATTTCATCACCCGCGGCGCGGTGCAGTCGCTCGGCGGTATCTGCGCCAACGATCCGCAGGAAGCGGTCTACATCAATGCCTCCGTCGATGTCGACGGCGAGCCGCTGAGCGGAGACGCCACCTATCGGATCCTCATCGGCGCAGGCGAGTTCCCGCCCTGCGACCAGAGCAGGCACGGCTTCTGGTCGATCACGCTCTATAATTCCGACTACAACCTGGTGCCCGAGTCCAGGAACTACAGCATCAACGGCTACTACCCGGACTATCAGAAGCGCTTGCCGGACGGCGCGATGGTCATCTGGGTCTGTCCGACGCGGCCTGCCACGATGCCCGATGGCGAGTACTGGCTGCAGTCGCCGGCCGGCGACAGCTTCTACCTGATCCTGCGGGTCTACGTGCCCGAGCCGTCGGTGAGCGAGACGCAGAGCTGGCGACCGCCGGCGATCGTGCAGAGGCCGTAGCGCGCCGCGATCGCAACTCCTTCTTCACCGCATCGTTCAACGTCACCGCGAGGCCGCACATGTCTGCTCCCGTCACTCAGGATATTCTCGAGCCCGGCTATACCGTCACCGGCATCCGCCAGGATGTCGGTGACGGCCGCCCGGTGGTCATCACCGGCACCTACATGTCGATCGACAAGCCGCAGCCGCTGCTCTATCGCGGGCCGCTGGTGCCGACCGACCCCGCGGGCTATTGCTACCTGTCGCCGCATTTCCACGGCCAGCCGGCGGTGAATTCCTCGGTGTTCTACGGCCCCAACACGCCGCTGTACGATCCCGCGCTTGGCGCCGGCAATGTGCGCGCCGTCGGCAGCTGCAAGTTCGTCGACGGCGGCGGCCATGACCACGGCATGATGTATGAGGGAGACTACGACGGCCGCGGATCCTACACGCTGATCGACGTGCCCGAGGATGTGGCCGGCGGTGCCGTCGGCAACACCCTGGCGCACAGCACCATGGGCGATCTGGTGGTCGGCAATTACGACCTGCTGGGCACGGCCGGCTCCGGCAACGGCTTCATCTACAGCATCAGCAAGCGCAGCTTCACGGTGCTGAACATCAGCAAGTACGCCACCATTTACGGCGTCTGGCAGAATGGCGACAACAGCAACGCCTATACCCTTGCCGGCGGCTACGACGGCGAAAAGGGCATCAACCAGGGCTTCCTGCTCGACTACGATGCATCGACCGGACAGTTAGGCAGGCTGGCCAGCTACAGCTACAACAACGCGCCCGGCATCATCACCCATTTCGAGGGCATTGCCCGCCTGACCGATGGCAGCTACACGCTGGCCGCGCAGTGGAAAAAGAAGCCTGACGATCCCGGCGGCGCAGCCTTCGCGCAGGTTGCCCGCGATGCCGACGGGCATTTTCCGCCCAAGGCGAGCTGGATCGATATCGTCGCCGCCGGCCCGTGCACCGCCAATTCGGTGCTCGGCTACGACGTGATCGGCATCTACGCCACCGGCGCCGGCTCGCAGAGCTATGTCGCCAGCGCGCTGCGTCCCGAAACCGCGGCGCAGCGGATCAGCCGGATGGTGCCGCGCGATGCCGGGCGCAGGACCGGGTAGCGACCGCCGGCCGGCCTACTTGGCCGCGGTCTCGATCAGCCGGTCCTTGATCAGCCGCGAGGCGCCGCGGCTCCAGGCGTAGTTGGCGCCCATGCGCAGGTCGCTGTCCTGCGTGGTGATCAGCGCGCCGGAGCGGGCGTCGCGCAGCCGGAAGCCGATCTCGTATTCGGTGCTGCTGATCCGCGTCACCACGCCGATCAGCGATTGTTCGGCGCCCAGCGCCGCGGCAATGCCCGCGTCGCAGCCGTTGCAGTGACGCAGCGCGTGATCGCGCACCGCCGGATCGGTGGCGGCGGCGACGTCGACCAGGCGATAGCGTCCGGATTGCGCGATGACCCGGCGCACCTCGGCGCTGACCGCGTCCATATAGCTGCCATCGCGGTCACGTCCGCCGGTGCTGCCGGTTCCGGCGCTGGCGTCCTCGAGTTCGAAATCGAACACCGCGATGGCCGTGGGATTATCTTGCGCGACGGCAGGTGTCGCGCTGATGCCTGCGGTGAGCGCCAAGGCCAGTCCGCATCCGAGCTTCAACGTCTGAAATGATGTCATCCGGCGAACCTCCCGTGCTGGGTTTCCGCGTTGTCGTCGCGGCCCGGGCGGGCAAATCTTGCGCCGTGCCGGAGCGACGAGGCGTTGCCGCGACATGCTGAAAAATCTGCAACCGGAAAAACGGACAGGGCGATCCGGTTGCTGCCGATCCCGCTCGCATGTCTGCGCAACCCAAGATCGCACAGCCGATCCGTTGCGGTCAATGCAAGCCGCGGGGATGGATGACGCGGTCACTCGCCCGACCGCGCCGCACAACGACTGGCGCTTAAGTCGAAGCTGCCCTGGTATCCTGGCCCGGCGCCAGCAGGTCGTTGTACTCGGGATGCTTGCCGATGAAGGCGCGGATGAAATCGCACTCGACGGTGAGTTTTCGCCCCTGCGCCCGCACCGCATCGAGGGTGGCGCGGCCGAGCTTCGAGCCGACGCCGCGTCCGCCGAGTTCCGGCGGCACCTCGGTATGAACAAGCGTGATCGCGCCCGGCGATTTCCGGTAGCTGACGAAGGCGATCGCGCCCTCGATGGCGAGCTCGAACCGCTGGCGGTCCTCGTTGTCGCGAAACTGTTCGGTCATGCGTCCTCCTGTTGGCTACGGCGCCGCGATCGGCCGCAATGCCGATCCATCAGGCGCAACGGCCTGCACCTTGTCGGACACCACGAACGACATCAGGTCCCGGCCGACCACCAGCGGTCCCTGATAGGTCTTTTGCGTGCGCTGCACGAGCACGTCTTCCGGCACGTCCTGCACCGGCGTCTTGGTCGCGAACACGATATGCGAGAACACCGCGAGCTTCGGCTTCGCCTCGGAGAAAATCCGGCCGGCGTCTTCCGGCGATGTGTGATGGTCCTCGATGGCGCGGTAGGAAGGATAGTCCTTGACGAGCTCGGGATCGATGATTGCCACCTCGTGGATCAGCAGGTCGGCGCCGGCCGCGGCCCTGGCGATGCGTTCGTCGGGCCGGGTGTCGCCCGACAGCACGACCTTCTTGCCGTCGAATTCGATGACGTAGCCGAACGCCGGGCGAATCTTCTCGCCGTGATTGACCTCGATCGCCGAAACCCTGACGCCGTTCTTCTCATAGACCACGCCCGGCGCGATATCCGTGGCGGCGAAGGCGACGCCGGCCGGCGGCAGCGCCTCGTCGTCCTCGCGAATCCGGATGTCTTCCGAGAACGCCTTGGTCAGGTTCTCGGTCATCGCCACGGTGCCTTTCGGCCCGAAGATCACCATCGGCGATTTGCGCGACGCCCAGGGGGTGCCGACCCAGCCGCTGAGCCACAGGTCCGGCAGGCCGACGATGTGATCGGAATGCAGATGGGTGATGAAGTGCGCGGTGATCGATCCGAGCGGAATCTTCTTCTGGAACAGGCGCACCGTGGAGCCGCGGCCGAGATCGAAGATCAGGCGTTCCGGACCGGCCTCGACAAGCGTCGATGCGCTGAAACTGCCGAGGCGCGGGGTCGGCGTCCCCGTGCCGAGCAGCGTGACCTTGATATCGGCGGCGGCGGCCGCGCCGCAGAGCAGGGGCAGCAGCAGAGCTGCGGCGCAAAGACGCGAGAGTGCTGACATAGGGCTTCCACCGGCGTTTTTTGGTTGTCCGCGCGGCGACTCAGCCGCGCGGATGTCGTGCGCAGCCTGCCGTTACTTCAGCGAGATCGCCAGCCCGCTGAGGTCGGCATTGACCATCAGCCCGGTCTGCCGGCCGCTCAGTTCGAGCAGCGCGCCCTTTTCGTTGGTCAGCACGATCGCGCTGACGCCGCGGCCGATCGCTGCGCCGGCACCGCCCGCGCCGTAGACGCCGGCGACATCCGAGGGCCGGTTGATGCGGCTGACCCGGCCGGACAGATAGGTCTGCGACGCACCGAACACCAGCCCGGCGCTGAGGCCGCCGATCGACAGCGGATAGGTGCGGCCGCGAAACGTCAGCGTGCCCGAGCCGCCCGAGGCGCCGATGAACCAGCCGCCCTTCAGCACATTGATGCGGATGGTGCCGCTGTCGGCACGCGCGGCGGAGGAGGCGCCGAGTCCGGCCAGCGCGATGGCGGCGGCGACGAGGGTGGTGCGCAGGGTGGAGGTCATCATGGGAGGTCCTTGGGCAAGTGATTCTTGGGGCAAGTGATTCTTGCGTCGGTGCGGCGGAGGCGCAGAGTGCGGGAAATCGCAGGCGGGGTCTATGGGGGTGAGCTACCTGGCGATGCATGCGGTCGCAGCAGGCGTCATTCCGGGTCTGCACGCCATCGGCTTCGCCGGATGAAATCATGGCGATGGTGAACGGAGACGCCTCCAAGTCAGACCAAGAGATCTTGGAGATGGTTTTATGAAGCGAATACTCGTTTTCACGTGGCTCTTTCCGCCGCTCGTTCTTCTCGTCTTTATTGCCCCCGACGCGATTTCGACCCGCGATCTCATGGAAGTGGGGCTGCTCATCTGGATGTTGGGGTGGGCGTACATGGTTGCAGTTGTGCCAGCCTGGTTGACGGCAGGAGTAGACTGGGCGCTTTCGGCAAGGCCGCTGTATCTCCGCCTCGTTGCGACGATGGGGGTAGCGGCCGTCTTGGCCGTACTGTCCGCACGTTACGGCTTCGGCCAAAAAGGGGAGTACCTGTACTTCGGGTTGATGGGTGCAATTCCAGCAGCACTGTGTTCATGGCTGTCAGATCAACCAACCGAAAGCGTAACTGCTTGAGCAACACAAACCCGTAGGGCGGATCAGCCGAGGCGTCATCCGCAGCTCCGCGTAGATAAAATGGCGGATTACGCTGCGCTAATCCGCCCTACACGCTGATCACTATTGCCAACAAGCTTAGCCCGGATGGGCAGAGGGCTCCTCTGTGCGATAGCTTGTGTGTCCATCAAAGACGCTTCGCTATTGCGCCCTACGGACTGCCTTCCATTCCGCTCACGCGGTCTTGCGCTTTGCCACGGCGCGCGGCGGCGTTGCCTTCCGCTTGTCGCCGGCAGCAACGAACTGAACCTTTCCTCGCTTGATGCGCGCTTTCAGCATGTCGTTGATCCGCGTCTGCCAGCCCGGTCCGGTGGCGCGCAGGGCCGCCACCACGTCGTCGTCGAGCCGCAGCTTGACCGGAACCTTCGGATTGTCGAGGCGGGGGCGGCCGATCCTGTTCTTGAACTGCGCGAGGATTTCCGGAGGCAGATCCTCCGCCGGCTTTGAGGCCGCGAAATCGGCCGCCGTCCAGTCGGGGTTGTCGTCGAGGGGTGCCGTTCCGGCTTTCTTCTTACGGGGCATGTCGTTTCATCTCCTTGGCATGAGCGCGTCGCAGGCTGATCGGCCGCACGATGCCGTCGCGAACGGTGAAGGCGAGATAGTAGGCCTCGCCATCGATATGGCCCCACGCGCGGTAACGGACTTCGCCATAGTCCGCGCGTTCATCGACGATGTAACGTGCGATCACCATGTCGGTCGCGCGATCCAGCGAAATCTTGTGCCGCGCGCGATTGATGGCGTCTTTCGCGGGATCGAAGGGTTTGGCTATGGGACATAAATGTGCACCCGGAAAGGCTGTGCGTCAATTACTTGGGTGTACAAAAATAACCTGCGCGGGCTATCGAACCCAATGAAGGATATTTTTCACATCGTAGATTGACAATTATGTCGATGTGGATTATAAACCTAATCACCTCATCCCACTGAGGGGCGTTTCCTGGGACGCTTGGAAGTGCGGGATGAGGCGGTGGCGCCTGCGGGCGCGGGGCAGACGTTGCCTTGCGCACTCGGGAGGTCCTGGGTGGCCGTCCGACCCTACTAAGGGGGTCTGCCTTAAGTGGCTGGACGCGGACAGCGAAAGGCGGGGAAATCCCGCCGGAGTGGCTCCTGCGGGAGCGCACGTGCTGGCCCGGAAGCACGGCCCTGGAGCCCAAAATCGCCACGGTGGGAGCGCTGACAAGGCGTTTCCGCGGCTGCTCCCGATGCGTCGGGATCACGCTGCGGCCACTACTACAAAAGTTGCGCCTGTCGGCGCTCCGCCTCCCTCGTTTCGGGAGGCGCCCTGGCAAGACCTTCACGCAAGACATTTTGCGGGCAACGCACAGGCGTGCCCAAGCGCGGCGGCGTGCCGCGATCAATCAACCGAGGAGAGCGAGGCATGGCAAGGACGACGATATGGGACGAGGCATTTCTGAAACAGCGCGCCGTCAATGCGCGGGCGGCGGCTTTGGCGCGGCAGACCGACGCCGACTGGGAGCGGGCGCAACTGCAGATCAAGCGTGAAGTGTCCGACGTGCATCGCGGCTTTGCGTGTTGTCCGGACACGCGCTGCCGCCGCGCGCGGCGCTGCCTGCCGGCGGCGTATCTCGCCTGCTTCGATATTCTGCGCGTCAGGCTGCCCTATGCGGTCGAGCAGGAGCTGATCGAGGATGTCTATGCCGAGATGCAGGCGTGCCGGCGCGACGCGGCGAAGGAGAAAGCCGGGCATTCTTCTTCCCCTCTCCCCTTGTGGGAGAGGGTGGCCGCGCGCAGCGCGGACGGGTGAGGGGGCAGGCTATCGTGCGTATCTCGCCCCCTCATCCGACGCGGACTTCGTCCGCGCCACCTTCTCCCACGAGGGGAGAAGGAAGAAGCGCGCGACTACACCAGCGTGATGGTGTCGATCTCCGCCATGTCCTCGGCGCTGAGTGTCCACTCGATCGCCTTGACGTTCTGCTCGATCTGCTCCGGCGTCGAGGCGCCGGCGATGACGCTGGACACCTGCGGTCGTGCGGCGAGCCAGGAGAAGGCGAGCTCCAGCATGGTATGGCCGCGCGCTTTCGCAAAAGCGGCGAGCTTGTCGACGATGGCCTCGTTGCGCGGCGTCTTGTAGTGATCGCGCAGCGCCGGCGCCTTGGCGAAGCGGGTGTTGGCGTCGACGTCCTTGGCGCCGGCATATTTGCCGGTCAGCATGCCGCCGGCCAGCGGGAAGTAAGGCAGCAGGCCGAGATTGTACTGTTGCGCCGCCGGCAGCAGGTCCTTCTCGATCCCGCGCACCAGCAGGCTGTAGTCGTCCTGGCACGACACGAAGCGGCTGGTGCCCGCGCCGCGCGCGGTGAACTCGGCCTCGGCGATGCGCCACGCGGGGAAGTTGGAATTGCCGATGTAGCGCACCTTACCCTGCCGCACGAGGTCTTCCAGCGCGCGCAGGGTTTCCTCGATCGGCGTCAGCGGGTCGAAGTCGTGCTGCTGGTAGAGGTCGATCCAGTCGGTCTTCAAACGGGTGAGGCTGGCTTCCACCGCGCTCATGATGTAGCGGCGCGAGGCGCCCTGCTTGCTGCCGTCGGTAGCCATCGGCTTGCAGAACTTCGTCGCCAGCACGATGTCCTTGCGGCGGTCGCCGAGCACCTGGCCGAGCACGGTCTCGGAGCCGCCCATGCCGGCATAGATATCGGCGGTGTCGAACAGAGTGATGCCGCAGTCGATCGCCTTGTGGATCACTTTTCGCGAGGCTTCGAGGTCGCTGCGCTGGCCGAAATTGTTGCAGCCGAGGCCGACGGCGGAGACGCGCAGGCCGGAGCCGCCGAGATTGCGAAGTTGCATGAGAAAATCCTGTCAGGCTGGCGACGAAACGAGTGCCTGTCTACCTTGACGGACACGCAGGTCGCAAGACGCGCTGCGTCATGGAGGCCACGCGTGTCAGGCGACGGGAACCGGCAGCGGGTCGGCCGCCGCAACGGGCGGCTGCTTCGGCGAGCCCGCGCGCAGCGCCGCGGTGGTCATGCGGCGCACAGCCTGTTCCGCATCCCTGGCGATCTGCTTGCGGTCGGCGGTCATGTCATAGGCCACCGCATCGCCCCAGCTCACGGTGATGTCGATGGCGCCGGACGCCAGCACGCCGATGAAATGCGGAATCAGGTCGGCGTCGCCATACCATGCCACGCGTTCGCGCAGCGCGCGGCCGACCGGCAGGCCGTCGAAGCCGACATAGGCCAGCGACATCGGCTGCACCGTGATCGCCTTGTGGTGGGTGCTGGTGCCGAGCGCGTGATGCACCGCGCCGACCAGCGCCGAGCGGAACGGCAGGATGCGGATGCCGTCGCTGGATGTGCCCTCGGCGAACAGCACCACGGCATCGCCGCCGAGCAGGCGGTCGCCGATCTCGCGGGTCGCTGCGCCGGTCTTGTGGCGGGCCTGGCGGTCGATGAAGATGGTGCGCTGCAGCCGCGCCAGCCAGCCGAACACCGGCCAGCGCGCCACCTCGCTCTTGGCGATGAACACCACCGGCGCCAGCGCGGTGATCACGCAGATGTCGAGCCACGAGACGTGGTTGGACAGGATCAGCACCGGCGTGTCCGCGGTGCGGGTGCCGACCTCGCGGATCCGTACGCCGACCAGCGCGCAGAAGGCGCGGTGATACAGATGCGGGATGCTGCGCTGCAGGCGCAGGTTGAACACGATGCCGATCAGTTGCAGCGGCAACAGCAGCAGGGTCAGGACCGTGATGGCGAGGAGAACGGCGGTGAAGCGGATCATGACATCTTGTACCGCGATTTCGGACCGCAGTGCGAGGACGGAGCGGTGAGTGCGGATAGTTATCCCGGCGGCATGCAGAAAAAAGGCGGTCCCTGCCGGACGCGGCGACTGACAGGGACCGCCTGGGAACATCCGGTCGGCGACGGGGGAAGCGGCCGGACGCAGGCGCAGGCTAGCCCGGCCTTGTTACGCCGCTGTGACACGCCGGCTTATTCACAGCCACGCGGCCTATTCGGCGGCGTGCAGATGACCGTCGGCGAACACGTCGCCGGTGCCGCGCAGCGCCAGATAGCGGTCGTAGTCTGCGGGATTGTCGCCGCGCCGGATCAGATCGGTGATGGGCATGTAGCTCAGCAGGCGGCCGCCATCGGGCAGCGCCGTGCAGCTCAGCCGCAACACGGTGCCGCTGGCGAGCCTGATATCAAAAGGCGTGTCGTCGCCGGCGCGGATCATCTCGGTGCGCCGCGCGATGAAGCCGTCGAGTTCGTCGTCCGGCAGTGCGTAGGCGCGCGTATCCCGGCCGTGATACATCAGCGCGATGAACGGCGGGTTGCTGTCGGCGAGCGCGTCGGGCACCGCGAAGAAGTCGCGAAACGCCTGGTTGATGAATTCGGCGCGGGTGTCGGCGTCGAGCAGGACGATGCCGATGCGGGTCTGGTCGAGCGCGGCGGCGAGCCGCCTTGCGGTGGCATGACGCGCGCGCTCGCGGCGCGACGCCTTCTGCATGGCGGTGCGCAACATGCCGGTGACGATCGCTGCCGTGGTCGCGCCGATTGCCAGCAGCGCAAGGTCGATCAGGTTCGGCGATTCGAAGCCCGGCGTCGCGCCGCGGTCGAGCATCAACAGCGCGGTGCAGCCGACCGCGATGGCCGCGCTGGCCAGGCCC
>DATCUS010000298.1:0-4098 GCA_036561845.1 Tardiphaga sp.
CCGGTGGTGCGGCCGGCGCTCGCCGAGCCGGTGCTGGTGCCGCCGGCCCACAGCATCGCCCGCTAACATTCACAGGAGAGACCCATGATCCGATCCGACCTCACCGAAAAGCTGCTCGACATCAAGCGCGACAACGAATGGAGCTGGAAGCACATCTGCGAGAAGATCGGCGGCCATTCCGAGGTGCTGATCGTCGGCGCCATCCTCGGCAACATGAAATTGACAAAACCGCAGGCCGCCGCCGCCGGCGAGCTGTTCGGCCTCACGAAATCCGAGATCGCCATGCTCAACGAGATCCCGATGCGCGCCGAGAACGTGCAGATGCCGCCGACCGATCCGCTGATCTACCGCTTCTACGAGATGGTGATGGTCAACGGTCCGGCCTGGAAGGCGCTGATCGAGGAGGAATTTGGCGACGGCATCATGTCGGCGATCGACTTCGACATGGTGATGAACCGCGTGGCCAATCCCAAGGGCGACCGCGTGCAGATCACCATGAGCGGCAAGTTCCTGCCGTACAAATATTACGGCGCCACGGGGAATAACCAGGAATACGGCTTCAAGGAGGAGTAGGCGCACGCCGTCGCCACGGCGCGCCGTGACGTCACGCCGCTCGGCGAGTTCGAATCTCTCCCGCCACGAGTCGAGACAAATCCGCCGCGCCGGCAAGGCGCGGCGGATTTATGTCGCCGTTACCTGGACATGCCGCGGTTGGACATGCCGGTGGTGCCATAGTCAGACGGGCTCTGATAGAGGATCCCGTGCTGCATTCTGGCGTCTTCCCGCGGCTGGTTGGAATCGGGGCGGTCGACGGCGACGCCGGTCGAGGTGGTGCCGGGAATATTGACGCCAAGACCGTCCGAACTCGGCTGCGGCGCATTCGGATTGGCCTGCGCCAAGGCGGCGCCGGATATCATGGTGGCAAGTGCAGTCGCAATGATCATCGTCTTCGTGTTCATTTGAAACTCCGTTGGTTGATCCCCGCCAGATAATGACGTGGACGGAGTCGCGTTCCGTCACAGTAACTCGAGCAGGCCGTGAACACCGGAGGCCGCTTCGCCGGCAGTGAGAGCGACATCCGGACGGCGCGCCCTGCGGGCTCAGGCGGATGCGTCTGATTCCACCCTGCAGATGACGCCAACACGCGCAATCGGAAACGCTGGGTTTCCGTGGCTGCCCCTGTTGCCCTGAGGATACAGGCCTAGATAGGGTGCATCATCCCGCCGCTTCCCCATCCCCGCGTCCGCAAAGAGTCCCCATGAAACACATCGGCTTTCTGTCCTTCGGCCACTGGACGCCGTCGTCGCAATCGCTGGTGCGCTCGGCGTCCGACGCGCTGCTGCAATCCATCGATCTGGCCGTCGCCGCCGAGCAGCTCGGTGCCGACGGCGCGTATTTTCGCGTGCATCATTTTGCCCGGCAGCTGGCCTCGCCGTTTCCGCTGCTGGCGGCGGTCGGTGCGAAGACCTCGCGCATCGAGATCGGCACGGGGGTCATCGACATGCGCTACGAGAACCCGCTGTACATGGCGGAGGACGCGGGCAGCGCCGATGTGATTTCCGGCGGCCGGCTGCAGCTCGGCATCTCCAGAGGCTCGCCGGAGCAGGTGATCGACGGTTTCAGGCATTTCGGCTACGTGCCGCCGGACGGCACCACCGATGCCGACATGGCGCGGCGCCATACGGAAGTGTTTCTCGACGTGATCAGAGGCGAGGGCTTCGCCAAGCCCAATCCGAACCCGATGTTTCCCAATCCCGGCGGGCTGCTGCGGCTCGAGCCGTTCTCCGAAGGCCTGCGCGAACGGATCTGGTGGGGCGCCTCGACCAATGCCACCGCGCAGTGGGCGGCAAAACTCGGCATGCACCTGCAGAGCTCGACGCTGAAGATCGACGAATCAGGAAAACCGTTCCACGTCCAGCAGGCCGAGCAGATCCGGCTGTTCAAGGCGGCGTGGGCGGAGGCGGGGCACACGCGTGCGCCACGGGTGTCGGTGTCGCGCAGCATTTTTGCGCTCATGAACGACATGGACCGCGCCTATTTCGGCCGCGACGGCAAGGACAGCGACAAGGTCGGCTATCTCGGCGGCACCGAGCGCGCGATCTTCGGCCGGAGTTATGCGGCGGAGCCGGACGTGCTGATCAAGCAACTGGCGGAAGATGAAGCGATTGCCGAGGCCGACACGCTGCTGCTGACGGTGCCCAACCAGCTGGGCGTCGACTACAACGCCCATGTGATCGAGGCGATCCTGACGCACGTGGCGCCGGGGCTGGGCTGGCGGTAGGCGGACTGCGACGCGCGCGGCTTAACCTCGCCCTCGATGGGGGCGGCGAGAGCGAGCGGCCGCCGCGAACCCGCTGGCCGCCCGGAAGTGCTGTTTCCCGGCGGCGCGCAAGATGGGAGAAGGAGCATGGTGCGCACGCCGTCGTCCTTCAAGGCGCGCAAGGGCGCACTCCCTTCAGGATGACGGCGGAATGCGCGGCATATCTAGAACCCAAATCCCAATTGCATCGCCTTCGGCCTGAACCGCTCCGCCAGCTTTGCACTATCGAGCAGCTGCGTCGCGGGGCGGTGGCCGGGAAGAACGATGAACGGCAGCGCCTTGTTCCTTGCAATGTGTAGTTTGGCGAGGTCGCCGACCCGGATCGACGAGATCCTGCGTGTTGCGATGATGCGGTCGACGGCCCTGGCGCCGAATCCGGGCACGCGCAGAAGCTCCTCGCGGCTGGCGCGGTTGACGTCGAGCGGAAAGCGCTCGCTGTGGCGCAGCGCCCACGCCAGCTTCGGGTCCATCTCCAGCGACAGCATGCCGTCATCGGCATTGACGATCTCGTCGCTGGCAAAACCGTAGAACCGCATCAGCCAGTCGGCCTGGTACAGCCGGTGTTCCCTGATCAGCGGTGGCGCGCGCAGCGGCAGCGAGCGACTGGCATCGGGGATCGGGCTGAAGGCGGAGTAATACACGCGCTTGAGCTTGTAGGAACCGTAGAGATTGGCCGAGGTGGCGATGATGGTCCGGTCGGTGGCGGCGTCGGCGCCGATGATCATCTGCGTGCTTTGCCCCGCCGGGGCGAAGCGCGGCGCAACGTTGCCCTTCGGTGTGATCTTGCTGCCCTCGCGCGCCTCGTCGAGCTTCAGGCGCAGCCGGCCCATGGTGCGGCGGATGGCGCGGACGTCCTTTTCCGGCGCCAGTCTGGCCATGCTGGCTTCCTCGGGCACCTCGATGTTGATGCTGAGGCGGTCGGCATATCGGCCGGCTTCGGTGATCAGCGCTTCGTCAGCTTCCGGGATGGTCTTGAGATGGATGTAGCCCTTGAAGTGATGTTCCTCCCGCAGCTTTCGCGCCACCGCGACGACCTGCTCCATGGTGTAGTCGGCGCTCCTGATGATGCCCGACGATAAAAACAAACCCTCGATGTAATTGCGGCGATAGAAGTCGAGCGTCAGCGTGACGACCTCGTCGACGGTGAAGCGGGCGCGCGCCACGTTGCTGGAGGCGCGGTTGACGCAATACAGGCAATCGTAATTGCAGGCATTGGTGAGCAGGATCTTCAAGAGCGAGATGCAGCGGCCGTCCGGTGCGTAGGAATGACATATCCCCATACCGCCGTCGGTGGAGCCGATGCCACGGCCGTCGCGGGAGTCCTTTTTCTCGCTGCCGCTTGAAGCGCAGGACGCATCGTATTTTGCGGCGTCGGCCAGGATCGCCAGCTTGCGTTGCACGTCCATGGCAAAATCCCTTTGATTCCATTCGCGAAAAAATCTGCGTGTCGGAGGGCGGTCGATCCCGATTGACTCTGCCCGCCGTCTTGGCTTTATATTAGAACATATCATGAACAAATGAGCCAATCATTGGTTCTCCCGGAACCCGTGATGCCAACATCTACAGAGGAGCGGCGCATGAGCGGCGCGCGCACGGACACGCTTGCGCATTTGCGCGGTCACATCGAGCGCATGGAAAGCCATGGCGATGCGCAGGCGAAGGATCGCCTGCCGCGCGTGGCGCTCGGCCATGCCGAGGCCGACGCGGCTTTGCAGGGCGGCCTCGCGCTCGGCGCGCTGCACGAGGTGTTCGCCGAGGGGCGGCAGGGCGCTGCCGCG
>DATCUS010000299.1:0-28881 GCA_036561845.1 Tardiphaga sp.
TGGCTGGCCATTCATCTCGGAACCGTCATGGCGCTGTTCCTCACGCTGCCCTATGGCAAGTTCGCCCACGGCATATTCCGCTCCGCGGCCCTGCTGAAGTTCAATCTTGAGAAGCGGCTGCCGAACAGGCTTGGGCTGGGCGGTGAATAAGCAGCGTGAACGCAGACGGGAATATTAGCGCCATTCTTCCGCAACGCCCTGCCGCTACTTGAATCGCGACGTCTGTAAATCCCGCGTAGTCGATACTCTAGACTAGTTGCCGTAGATGGCAGCTCGTCCGTTCTTGTCATCCTGAGTTAATGCTCGACGCTTTTGACCGATCTCTAGGCTTTCTTCCCTTACTGGCGGATCGGTTGAAAATGGATTCTCTGGCATATTTCCAAGGCCAAGACAGTGTCCCAGCTCATGGACTGCCGCGCTTCGCAGGTCCCATTTATCGCTCGGAGGATCACTCGAGCCAGTATGCCAATTCAGACCGGGATTGAGCCGAATGTCGCATTCCATGATTTTACCGTCAGTGGTGAAGGGCTTAGTGGCACCTGGTGCGTTGGCGACAGGTAGAGCTCCAAAATCAATCTGGTTCGTTCCGTTGTCTATAAGAAACTGTCCACTTGACGAACATGCACTGGCTTTGAACGTAAACTTGAATTTGGGATACTCCCAAACCTTGGCTGCATCTTTGATTGCCTGCTCAGCTCCGCTTGGGGCGTTGGCAAGACAGTTCTCAAAAACCTCTCCCATGGGATTTGAATTGTATTTCCAGTCGCTGCCGATCAATTTGTAAGCGAAGACGTCTTTTGCTGACAGCAGACCGAACAGCGCAATCAATACCGCCGACTTGGACGGTGGGCATCAGCCTTGCGGCGCATCTCGGTACCGGTATCGCGCTCGGGGTGCTGTATTTACGCAGCCTGTGGTAGAACGCCCGGCGGCTGAGCGGTGGCGGCCGGGTGACGACGGTGATCGCCGTGATGATCGGCCGCTTCGCGCTGCTCGGCGCGGTGCTGACACTGGCGAGTCTCGAAGGCGTCCTGCCTCTCGCCGTGCCATTTGACGTCATGTTGCGTAGCAAAGAATCCTATTTCCTTGCTTATCCCGAAGGCGCCGAGGACTTTCCCGCGCTTCGGGCGTTTCGCGAATGGTTGTTGCGGCAAGTTGCCAGCGGCGTCTGATCCAGCAGAAGTGCGGTTGCCATCGGCCTCTGCCAGCACACAGCGCCAGTCGGCCCGCCGATTGCATGGAGCATGAGCGACAGCGCCGCTTGCCGCTGCACGTAGAGCTTCCGGGCAGATGCGAGCATCGCTTTGCCGAGCTGTTCGCGCCGATGCGACGGGCCGAGTTTCAATTTTAGAACGGAGGCCGATGTGTCATCGCGGTTAACCTTTCGTCAGATAGAAGCGTTTCGAGCGGTCATGCTGAAAGGCACCACGATTGCGGCCGCCGACATGTTGAACACGACGCAGCCGTCGATCAGCCGCTCGCTTGCGCAATTGCAAACCGCGGCCAAGCTCAAGTTGTTCGAGCTGGATCGAAGCCGGTTGCGTCCCACGCCCGAGGCGGTGAAGCTATTCGAGGCCGTGCAGCGTAACTTTTTCGGCCTGGAAACGATCGACGAGACCATCGCACAGTTGCAGCGGTCCGGCACCGGCCTGCTGCGCGTGGCCTGCACGCCGGCGCTGGGTATGAGCGTGATGCCCGGCATCATCGCGAGCTTCAAACGCAGACATCCCGATGCCTACATCACGTTTCGTACCATCAGTTCCTACGATGTGCGCGAAGGGTTGATGAACGGGCTGTACGATCTCGGGGTGACGACCAACCGGCTGCATCTGGAGGGGGCGCAGCTCAAGGCCAAGGTGGTCGACCAGGCGACCGCAGTGTGTGTGGTGGCGAAGTCTCACCGCTTCAAGGACGAGCCGCATGTGGGACCGCGGCACTTCCGATCCGAAACCCTGCTGACGCTGGATCGCGAGGATGACCTGACCGACGGATGGCGCCGTATCCTCGCCCAGGCCGACGTGGCGCCGGCCTCGATCATCGAAACGACCTACTCGGCGACGATCTGCCGGCTGGCCGAGGCGGGCGCCGGAATCGGCGTCGTCAATCCCTACATCGCGTCGCTGTTTTCGGAGATGGTGCGCGTGATCCCGCTGAAGCCGTCGATCGCGGTCAAGGTGTATGCGGCCTATCCCGCCCATGTCGCCATGTCGTCGCTGACAACGGCCATGATGCAGCTGATCAGCCACCACTTCAGGGAAGGCAGCGACCCGGCGGCAGGCGCCGATCGCCAGGCTGAGCGCCCGAAACGGCCGCGGCGCACCGTGTGATTCGGTATATCCGAACTGCATAGGCTGCCGGAGAGAAACGATTGGCCGGGATATCGCCCGTATGTCTACAGTATCGGTGCCGGGTAACACACGTGATATTGGGACTTCAATCTATGCGGTTGATCACCACAGCGCTTTCGATCCTGCTGGCCACCTGTTGTACCTCCGGTTCTTTCGCGCAGTCGCATCAGGCGCGAATCGTCGTGCCTTTTGCCGCCGGCGGGACCGCGGACGTGCTCGGCCGTATCATTGCACAACAGATGGGTGTGCTGAGCGGAAACCAGGTCATCGTTGAGAACCGCCCGGGCAGCGGCGGCAACATCGGAGCCGAAGCCGTCGCGCGCGGCCCGACCGACGGTTCGGTCTTGCTGCTCGGCACGATCGGCATCCATGCGGCGAGCGAGATCTACCGGAAGCTGCCGTATGATCCGGTCAAGGATCTGCAGCCGATCACGATCCTCGCCGAAGTGCCGAATGTCCTCATCGTGAATCCGTCCGTCGCGGCGAAGGACGTCCGCGAGTTCATCGAACTTGCGCGCCGCAACCCCGGCGCGCTGAATTTCGGTTCGGCCGGCAACGGCTCGTCGACGCATATGATCGCCGAGCTGTTCAAGCTGAAGGCTAAGGCCGAGTTGACCCACGTTCCTTATCGTGGCAGCGGCCCGGCGTTGAACGATCTGATCTCGGGGCAGATTCAGGCGATGTTCGAAAATCTGCCGACGGCGCTGCCTTTCATCGAAAACGGCAATGTTCGCGCCCTCGGCGTCACCAGCGCGACGCGCTCGCCGAGCCTGCCGTCTTTGCCGACCATCGGCGAAGCCGGCGTGCCGGGCTACGACGCAACCGCGTGGTTCACGCTGGCCGTGGCCAGCGGTACGCCGCCGGCAACGGTCGAAAAACTCAATGCCGAGATCCGGCAGATCCTGCAGCAGCCGGACATCGTTGCGCGCTTCAAGGGCCTCGGCGCCGTCATCGTCGGCAACAGCGTTGCGGAAGCCAAGACCTTTGTCGAAAGCGAAACGACGAAATGGAATGGCGTGATCGATGCAGCCGGCATCAAGATCGACTGATTCAAGCCAAGCCCCGTCCACAGACAGGATACCGAGAATGCCGTTGTCGCGATTCACTGTGCTTGACCTCACGCGCGTGCGCTCCGGCCCGCTCGCCGTGCGGCAGCTCGCGGACTGGGGCGCCCGCGTCATCAAGATCGAGCCGCCGGAAAATATCGACGGCTCGAAGGGCATGGGTGGCGAGCGCGACGGCTCCGACTTCCAGAACACCCATCGCAACAAGCGCGGCATCACGCTCAACCTGAAGTCGGAGCAGGGACGCGAACTGTTCTATGCGCTGGTCGCCAAGGCGGACGTGGTGGTGGAGAACTTCCGGCCCGACGTGAAGGCGCGGCTCGGTATCGATTACGCGAAACTGCGCGAGATCAACGCGGGCATCGTGCTCGCCAGCATTTCGGGCTTCGGGCAATCCGGACCCTATGCGCTGCGGCCGGGCTTCGATCAGATTGCGCAGGGCATGGGCGGCCTGATGTCGGTGACCGGCTTGCCCGGCCAGGGGCCGGTCCGTGCCGGCATTCCGGTCGCCGACCTGTCAGCCGGGCTCTATGCGGCGATAGGCATCCTGATCGCGCTGCTGGAGCGTGACGCTTCCGGAGAGGGCCAATGGATTCACACCTCGCTGCTGGAAGCCCAGATCGCCATGATGGACTTTCAGGCGACGCGCTGGCTGATCGACAGGGACCTTCCCGGCCAGGCGGGAAACAACCATCCGACGAGCATCCCGACCGGCCTGTTCCGGGCCCGCGACGGCATGCTGAATCTGGCCGGCGGCGGCGAGACGATGTGGCGCCGGATCTGCTCGGCGTTGCAACTGGGTGACGTTGCCGACCGCCCGGAGTTCGCCACCGACCGGTTGCGATCCGACAACCGTGACGCGCTGAACGTCATCCTGCAGGAGCGCTTCATCGGCGACACCGTGGCCAGCTGGGTGGCGATCCTGAATGCGGCCGGCGTGCCCTGCGGGCCCGTCTACGGCATGGATGAGATGTTTTCGGATCCGCATGTCGATGCCCTCGACATGCGTCTCCCGGTCGATCATCCGCGCCTCGGCCGGCTCGACCTGCTGCGCAGCCCGGTCTCGCTGAGCCGCGCCGTCCGGCGGGCGCAGCCCACGCCGGAGCGGGGCGAACACACCGCGCAGGTTCTCAAGGAGTTCGGCATGACCGCAAAACAGATTGAATCGCTCTACGCGCAGAATGCCGTCTAGCCAGATGGGAACCCCGATGTTGACCGAATTCCTGCACCTGACGACCGAGGACGGCGTCTCGACGCTGACGCTGAACAATCCAAAGAGACACAACGCCATGAATTTCGCCATGTGGCAGGCGCTGCCTGGCGTGCTGCAAGCGTTCGCCGACCGGAACGATGCCCGTGCGCTGATTCTCACCGGCGCGGGCGAGCGCGCATTCTGTTCCGGCAATGATGTTACCGAATTTGACAGGGTGCGCAGCACGCCGGATCAAATCGCTCACTACAACGGGCTGCAGCGCGCCGTGTGCGATCGCCTGTCACAGCTGACCAAGCCGACCATCGCCATGATCGACGGCTACTGCTTGGGGGCCGGGCTCGAATTCGCCTTGCTGTGCGACTTCCGCTATTGCACGCCGGCATCGAGCTTCGCCGTGCCGGCCGTCAGGCTGGGGCTGCCGTATCGCCATGAGGACATCGTCAAGGTGCTCGACGTGATCGGTCCGGCGCGAACCAGGGAAATGATACTTGGCGGGCGTCGCATCGACGGCGAGCGGGCCGCCGAAATCGGGCTGGTTCATGAGGTGGCGGGTTCGCGCGAGGCGCTTTTGGCCGAGGTTTTGAAGCTGGCCGGCGAGCTGGCTTCGAGCGCGCCACTGAGCCTTGCGGCCGCGAAAGTCACCATCAACGAGATCCTGCGCCGCGATCATTCGGCCGACCTTGCGCTGTGCGAGCGACTTGCGGACGAGGTCTATGCCAGCGCCGACTACGGCGAGGGCCGCGCCGCCTTTGCGGCGAAACGCCCGCCGCAGTTCACTGGCCGTTGATCGGCACGATCCTGCTCCCATTGAAAGTTTCGGATTCACGATGACGTTTCGAATTGCGATCGATATTGGCGGCACCTTCACGGATGGTGTGATCGAGAATGTGCAAACCGGCGAAGTCCGGCTGGCCAAGCGGCTGACGACTCAGTCGGACCCCGGCCAGGCACTGGCCGATGTCGTCGACGACCTGCTGAAGACGGTCGGTCAGGCTGCCGGCTCGTTGTCCGCGATATCGGAAGTCGTGCACGGCAGCACGCTGGTGACAAACGCCCTGATCGAGCGCAAGGGCGCCAGCACGGCGCTGATCGTCACCGACGGCACGGCGGATGTCATCGATATCGCCCGCGAGGTGCGGTATGATCTGTACGACCTCGATATACAAATGCCCGCGCCGCTGGTGCCGCGCGAGCGCCGCTTCGAGCTTGCCGAGCGGGTCGCGGCCGACGGCCGCGTGCTGCTGTCGCCGCTGCCGGCCGATATCGATGCCGTCATCGAACAGCTGCGCCAATCCGGCGCCTCGGCTGTGGCCGTGTCGTTTCTCAACGCCTACGTCAATCCGGAAAACGAGATCCGCGTCGGCGAGGCCTTGGCCCGCGCCCTGCCGGATATTGCGGTTTCGCTGTCGTCACGGGTGGCCCGGGAAATCCGCGAATACGAGCGGACCACGACGGCGACCGCCAACGCGTTCGTACAGCCGATCGTCGCGAAATATCTCAACCAGCTGTCGACGCGTCTGCGCGCGACCGGCATCGACGCGCCGTTGCGCATCATGGTGTCCAGCGGCGGTTCGACCTCCGCGATCAACGCAGCGCAAGTCCCGATCGCCACGCTGGAGTCCGGCCCGGCCGGCGGCGTGCTGAGTGCCGCCAATGCCGGCCGTGCCGCCGGGTTCGACGACGTGTTGGCGTTCGACATGGGCGGCACCACCGCAAAAATCTGTATCGTGACCGGCGGCGCGCCGGCGGTCGTGCACATGTTCGAGGCGGCCCGCGTGCGGCGCTTCAAGAAGGGCAGCGGACTGCCGCTGCTTGTCGCCAGCATCGACCTGATCGAAATCGGCGCTGGCGGCGGCAGCATTGCGCGGATCAGCGAGCTCGGCCTGCTCACCGTGGGGCCCGACAGTGCGGCGGCGGATCCGGGTCCGGCCTGCTATGGCCGCGGTGGCGACGCATCCACAGTAACTGATGCCGACCTGATGCTCGGCTATCTCAATCCGGATTTCTTTCTGGGCGGGCGGATGAAGCTCGACGCGACGGCCGCCGAAGGCGCCATCATGCGGCTGGGCGATCGTCTCGGTCTCACGCCGCTCGACGTCGCCAAGGGCATTTTCAATGTGGTGAACGAGGCGATGGCGGGTGCGGCCCGCGTCCACATTGCCGAGAAGGCGCAGGATCCTCGCCGCTTCACCATGGTGGCGACCGGTGGCGCCGGTCCGGTCCATGCGATCGAGATGGCGCGCAAGCTGCGCGTCCCGCGCGTCCTGTTCCCGATTGCCGCCGGCGCCGGATCGTGCCTCGGCTTTCTGGCAGCGCCGATCCGCGTCGACCGGTCATGGTCAAAGCCGACCCGGCTCGAGTCGATCGACTGGAGCGAGGTCGAGCGCACGCTCGTTGAACTCAGGCAAGACGCCGAGCGCGATCTGGCGAGCGCCCTTCGTGCCTCCGACGAGGTGGTGTGGCAGCTGCTGGTCGAAATGCGCTACCTCGGGCAGGGCGCCAACCTTTCCGTCGCCTTTCCGCTGAAGCCTATCGAGGCGTCATTCGCGGCGGAGCTCGAGGCCGCCTTCTACCAAACCTACCGCAAGAACTATGGCGGTGTGGTGCCGGCCGGCCAGCTGGAAGTCGCCACCTGGCGGATCGTCGGGGCGACACGCGAGGACATCAGGCAATTCGCGTGGCCGGCCGGCAGCGCGGACGCGGGCGTGTCTCCGAAGGCGCCGCGGCCGATCTTCTGCACGCGGCTCAATCGCATGGCGGAGGTGGCCGTCTACGACCGCTATTCTCTGCCTGCCGGGACAAGGCTTCGCGGCCCGCTGGTGCTGGAAGAGTCGGAATCGACGATTGTCGTTCCGGTCGAGGCCGACGTCGAAGTGCTGAAAGATATGAGCATCCTGGTTCAACTGGATTATTGATGATGACAACGATCGATCCGATCACCCTCGAAATCCTCTGGACACGCCTGGTCAGTCTGGTGGACGAGGCCGCTGCGACACTGGTGCGCACGTCCTTCTCGACCATCGTCCGCGAGTCCAACGACTATGCCGTGGTGCTGCTCGATCGCGATGCGCAGTTGCTGGCGCAGTCGAGCCAGAGCATTCCATCCTTCATCTGCACGCTGCCGGAAACCGTGCGGCACTTTCTCAAGCGGTTCCCGCGCGAGACCCTGAAGCCGGGCGACGTCATGATCACCAACGATCCATGGCTTGGCACGGGACACCTGCCGGATATCAACATCGCCATGCCGATCTTCCGCGGCGCGGCGCTGGTCGGGTTTGCCGGCAGCGTCGCGCATTCGCCGGATATAGGCGGACGGCTGCGCTCGCCAAGCAATCGTGACCTGTACGAAGAGGGGTTGCGCATTCCGCCGATGAAATTGATCGCCGGCGACGTCACCAACGAAACGCTGATCGATATCATCCGAAACAACGTCCGCATTCCCGAGCAGGTGCTGGGTGACCTGTGGGCGCAGGTTTCGGCCAACCGCATGCTTGGCGAGCGCCTGCTCGATATGCTCGACGACACGTCCTGCGATCTGATCGCCGTGGGCAAGGAAATGCACGGGCGCTCTGAAGCCGCGATGCGCAACGCGATCCTGGCGCTGCCGGACGGCGATTATGTGTATGAAGCGCGGGTCGATGGCTTTATAGAGCCCGTGACGATCAAGTGCCGAATCTCGGTCCGCGGCGATGCGCTCGCCGTCGACTATGCCGGCTCGTCGCCGCAATTGCCGCGGGCCATCAACGTCGTGCCGATCTACACTTTCGCCTATACAGCCTATGCGCTGAAATGTGTGCTGGCGCCGAATGTCCCGAACAATGAAGGATCGTTCCGGCCGATTACGACGTCCGCGCCGCTCGGCTCGATCCTCAATCCGCAATTCCCCGCCGCGGTCAGCGCGCGCGCGATGACCGGCCACTTGCTGCCCGCGGTCATCATGGGTGCTCTGGCCGACGTCCTGCCGGACCGCGTACGCGCCGCTGCCGGATCGCCGCTGTGGTGCGTTCAGATGGCCGGTTCGCATCAGGGGGAGCGTTTCGCCACGACGCTGTTCCTCAATGGCGGCCAGGGCGCCGGCGCGGCGGGCGACGGTCTGCCGGCTCTCAGCTTTCCCAGCAACCTGGCCAATACGCCGATCGAAGTGATCGAGTCGCAGGCGCCGATCCGGGTCGTGCGCCGCGCGCTGCGCCGTGGCACCGGCGGGTCGGGCAAGACGCGCGGCGGCGACGGGCAGGTGTTTGAGATCGATCTGCTCACCGAGGAACCCGTGGCCATGACGTTCATGGCCGACCGCCTCCACACTGCTGCGCCCGGCTTGCGCGGTGGCGAAGCAGGAGCTACCGGGCGAGTCCTGCTAGACGGCAAGCCGATCGATCCCTGCGAACCGCTGGTGGCTGCACCCGGCGCCAGGCTGAGGCTGGAAACGCCGGGAGGCGGGGGCTTCGGAGTGCAAGCAAGTTAGGCGAATGCGACAGGAACCGCTGGCATGCTCTGATCTATATGGGAATCTCAATAAGATAGTGGCGTCTCGGCTTCCAAGTCATGGCCGCAAGTGCAGCGGACCGGTGGTCGGGTAGTCGATCGGGTTGCGCGCCGCGCGTTCAGGCCGGCCATCGGCGAAGCAGAAGCCGCCAGGCAGCCATGCCGCGTTCGATGTCCGTCAGGCGGCAGAATTCATCGATGCCGTGCATGTTTTCGTCGGGCAGGCCGAAGCCGAAGATGATTGTATCGACGCCGAGCATGGAAGCGACCGCGCCCGGCATCGGTATGCTACCGCCGGAATAGGAGTACCAGGGCTCCCGCCCGTCGACCTCCTTCAGCACGCCAGCGGCGATCTGCTGGAACGGATTTTCGCGCGCGATTCGATATGGTCGGGATTGCCCGGGCAGGACGATGATCTGCCGGTCGAAGCGTGTCGGTATCGCACGATCAAGAAAGTCCGCCAGGAGTTTCGCGATGATGCCGGGGGCCTGCCCCGGTACGAGGCGGCAAGAAATCCGTGCGCTCGCCGAACGGGGGACGATCGTGCGCAGGCCGGCGGCGTAATGTCCCGCTTCCAGGGCGTTGATCTCGATCGTCGGATGCAGGCCTGTCCGCTCGCCAATGCAAAGCTCCGGCGGAACGGCTCCTTCACGCAGGCCGGCCCGCGCAAGCCATGCCGCGCGGTCGAGCGGCTGCTCGCGGAAACTCTTTCTATCGATCTCTGTCGGAAGCGCGGCATCGTCGAGAAAGCCGGGCAAAGCCACGTTTCCATCGATGTCGTGCAGCATCGAAACCGCCCGCGCCAGCGCCTGTGCAGGATTGGGCGCAGCCCCGCCGAAGGTTCCTGAATGCAGGTCCTTGGAAGAGCCGCTGACGGTCACTTCCACACCGCAGAATCCTCTCAATCCGACCCGCAGGTCGCCCTGATCGGCGGCGGCTTGCCAGCCGTCGGTGCTGAACACGCAATCGCATTGCAGCAAGGTCCGGTAGCGATGAAGCGCCATGTCGAGGTTGGGGCTCAGGATCTCCTCTTCGCCCTCGAAGAACACCTTCACGTTCCAGGGGAGGGCACCCGGATCGCACTCCGCCAGCGCAAAGACCGGCAGCAGAAGGTTCATCTTCTGGTCCGCGGTGCCCCGCGCGAAGATCCGCCCGTCGCGCAGTTCGGGCCGGAATGGATCGGAGGCCCAGCCGTCAGCCAGGCTTGCCGGCTGCACGTCGTAATGGCCGTAGAGCAGGAGGGTCGGGCGGTCCGGCCGGATCTCGGTCTCTGCGTAGACATAGGGCGCGGCCGGTGTGTCGGTCAGCAGGGTTGCCTGCAGTCCGGCCCGTTTAAGCCTTTGCCGCAGCCACGCGGCGGCGCGATCGAGATCGCCTCTGCCATTCTCCCGAGCTGCGATGCCCGGGATTTCGAGGAGTTCCATCAGGTCAGGCAGGAACCCTTCCGGGATGGCGTTCATGAGGTCTTGACTGCGACATCTGCTCCAAGCTGACGAAGCAGGACGAGAGAATCGCGCACCACCCAGCTTTCGGCAATCATCCCGTCCCTGATTTCATAGATGCCGATGCCGGGCACATTCACCTTGCTGCCGGTCGGCGCGATGCCCATGAATGGCCCCTCATGCGTGCCGGTCATTGTGTAGTAGGCGCAGATCCGGTCGCCTTCGGACAGCACCAGGTCGAGCGTGAAGGCAACGTCGGGAAAGGCGTCCTTGAGAGAACGGTAGTTGGTCAGGATGCCGGCGGGCCCCTTCAGTGTCCCGCGGGCACCGGCATGGTTCACATAGCTTTCCGCGAAGAGCGCCGGGATGGCATCGGTCAGTCCCTCGTCCCATACCTGACGATAATAATTGAAGATGACCTGCTTGCTCTCGGCCGTCATGCCGTTTCCTTTCACGATTGCGGATTAGCTGAAAAGCTTGCGTTCCATCTTGGTCATGCGGATGCCGCCCGCGGGCGTGACCACGACGGTGTCGCTGAAGGCCATCCCGGCAGCCCAGGTGTACATGTGGAACACCTGGTTCTGTTCCAGCTGCCAGTCGCTCTCGGCCAGGAAAACACGCGTGAAGTCGCTGGTGCGCGGAATGAAGACGAGACCCAGCGAATAGCCGGTGACGTTGGTGTAGCTCTCCCTCAGCCCTGCCGACAGGATGCCTTCGCGCAAGATGCGGTCGACGTCGCTCGCCGCGGCTCCCGGTTTCATGGCGCGGAACTGCTCATCCTGGATGCGGACCATGGCTTCCGCCGATTGAAGCTGTTCGTCGGTCGGCGCGCCGATGGACTTGGGTCGCATGACGCGCGAGGTGTAGCCCCTGAAGTGCGGGACCATTTCCACATGCAGGATATCGCCGTCCGTCAGTGTGCGATGGCCGAGCGCGCCGTGCAGCGCTGCAGAACGGGGTCCTGAGGCCATCAACACCAGGCGTGTGTTGTCTGCGCCGCATCGCAATGCCTCGGCGGTGATCGCCGCGCAGACCTCACGTTCATTCACGCCTTCAGCCGCTGCAGAGAAGCCGGCAGCCGTGGCCCTGTCGCAAATTTCCGCTGCCACTTGCAGGCAAGCGAGCTCGGCCGGCGACTTGACTTGGCGCATCTGCCACATCACGCCCGAAAAATCGACCAATCGCGCATCGGGCAGGAACGTCGCCAGTTCCGCCGCCCGGTTGACCGTGAGGAAATTGCTGTCGCGCTCGATGCCGATGGACGCGGCGCCATGTCCCCTGGCGATGATGGTATCCGCAACAACCTTCAGTGGATTGTCGCTGTCTCCGATTGCCACGCAATCGGACAACCAACTCGTCTCAGAGAAGACCGGCGCGTCAAGTGCGCGGATCACCGCGACAGGCTCGCCGGCGAGCGGCACCAGGAGTGCCTGGTACATTGCGGCTGTCGGCAGATGGCCGCCGAAATACACCATGTGCTCGAATTGATCTATGACGAGCAAGTCAACGCGGCGTTTCGTCATCACGGCACGCAGGGCCGCGAGACGCAGCTGGAACTCTTCGAGCGAAAAGGCGGGAGGGAAACTAGACGTCTGCATGTGCGATCATTTCTGAATGGCAAGGGAACGGGAGGCCTGGTTGAGGCGGACTGGGCCGCCGGCTGTCAAAGCGACAATGTCTTCGACCCGCATGCCCCAGCGGCCGGGAAGGTAGATGCCCGGCTCGTCGGACATCACCATGCCGACGTCGAGCACGAAGTTGCTGCCGCGCACAAGATACGGTTCCTCGTGAGCATCTAGGCCAATGCCGTGACCGACGCGATGGGTGAATGCCTCGCCATAGCCTGACGCCGCAAGAATGTCGCGGGCGGCGGCGTCGGGCGCGCTTGCCGGGGCTCCGACGCGGATCGCCTGGAAAGCGGCCTCCTGGGCCTCGAGCAGAACGGCATATGCGTCGAGATAGTCCTGCTCCGGCTGTCCCGCTGTAGCGACGCGGCAAATGTCTGCATACCAACCGCCGTAGACGCCGGCAAAATCGAAGACGACGGGGTCGCCGCTGCGTATCACGTAGTCCGAGCCGTGATGCAGAGAGGACGCGCCGTTGTGACCTGCCCCGACGTCCACCCAGGCGACGTGACTAAAACCTGCGTCCTGCATCAGCTGCTGGATCGAGGCACGCAGCTCGAGTTCGGTCTTGCCGGTGAGCACCGGCTGGGTGTCGATAAACCGGCTCCATACCAAGTCGATTTGATGCGCAGCGCAGCGCAACGCTTCAACTTCTTCCGGCGATTTGATCGCCCGCATCAAATCGAGCGCGGCGGTGGTCTTGAACGCAAGGTCGGGCGCATGGTTCTGAAGGCGGAGCAGGAAGCCCGACCAGAACTCGCGATTGACTCCGATCGTGCGGCTGCCTCGCTCCCGCAGCAGCATGGATGCGACGAGGGTGGGATCCTCGTGTTCATCCCATACGGCCCGACCGATCGGCAGGTGCTCGTAGAGCGGTGCCTGCAGGCGGGGAATGACGATGAGCGCGTCATCCGCGGTAACCAGCAGCGCCACCATTCTCTCGGTCAGGTTGGCGTCGCGCCCAAGCAATTGCCGAAAGCTGGCGCTCGGGCCGATGATGACAGCGTCCAGCCCCTCGGCGCTCATGAGGGCTCTCAGTTTTGCGATGCCGCCCAGCGGCGAAAATCGTTCGTCGGGATCGTGAGCGATAGCTGCCTCCTTACTACTGCATGCAGCGATGTAGCCATTTCTCTCGCCGAATGACAAGTCCGACAACTACCCGACCGGTGATCCTACATAGTTGCTCATATTATAGTCGATCTTGCCCAATAATCCCGCTTTCCAGCGGAATAATCACCAAAATTGCCTACGTCGCCGTCATTTGCGGAGAAGTGCAATTTTTTGTGCAGTTCGCAGGTTGACCGACTGCATACAGCATGCACAAATCCGTCGGTCGCAAATGCAGTACGTGAGGAAAAGAGACCGATGTGGACAAATCTGACGAGTGAACAGCAGCGCTGGCTGGAGATCGCCAACGAGGTTGCAGCAAAGATCAAGCCGGCCGACAGGAGCTTCGATCGCGCGGCGCGGTTCACCGACGACAACATGGCTCTCTTGCGCGACGCCGGCTTGCTGAAGCTTGCCGTGCCCGTTGCCTATGGCGGCGAGGCGCCGGAATCCGGCAACGCGCATTTCGGCTGCTACATCGTCACCGAGGCCATCTCGCGGGCGTGTTCGACGACCGGCTGGAACCTGATCATTCACTACCATCAGTGCGGCGCCGTTGCCCGGCTTGGCAACGATGAGCAGAAGCGCCGTATCCTCGGCGACGTCGCCAGCAACGGCGTGCTCATGGGCTCACTCGGCAGCGAGATAAACCACCAGGAAAGCGTTGCCAGCAAGGACACCAAGACCCGGCTGTTCTTCAATGCCGGCATGGAGCCCGTCGACGGCGGGTTTTTGGCGAATGCCTCCAAGCATTTCTGCTCGAACGGACCTGTGGCGAAGTACCTGCTTTACTGGTCGATCGCGCCGGGCGCAGAATCAAGCCGCGAGGGTCTGACGCTGTCGATCGTCGAGGCAGGTAGCGCCGGCCTCAAGTTCAACGAGAATGGCTGGGACCATATCATCGGCCTGCGCGGTACCGTGAGCTGGAGCGCGACGCTGGAAAACGTCTTCATTCCCTGGAAGAATGTGCTTGGAGAACCGGCGGACTTCATCACCAAGGACCCCTATACGCTTGAGCTGTCCCAGGCGTTCCATCTCATCGGCTCCGCACGAGGTGCGTTCGACTGCGTGCTGGAGACGATGCGCAAGCGGCCGTTCCTGCGAAAGGAAGACGGTCTGATGGTCGAGGTCGGACATATGGCGGCCTCGCTCCAGGCGGCTGCAGGCTCCGCTTTGCTGGCAACCCGCCTATGGGAAGCTAAGGCCTGGTCCGATGCCGCGTTGGCCTCGCTCAGCGCTCACCATACGGCACGCGAGACGGCACTGGCGGTCGCGACCAAGGCGTTCGATATCATCGGTACCCGTGCCCTGTTGAATACCATGCCGCTGGAAATGTTCTGGCGCGACATTCGCGCAGCATCCCTGCATACGCGCGACAGCCAGCTGATCCGCCTCGTCGCGGATGCGACGGTCGACGGCCAGTATGCCCCCAAGCAGAAATACGGCGACATCGGCAAGACGCTCACGTGGGCGGAACTGGGCCTCGGCCCCGAAGTGACGGCGAAGGCCAGCTAACGCATGGCAGATCGGACGACCACTTCGCCGAAGCAGACCGGGCAGGGCGCGTCGCTCTCACTGCGCGCCCTGCGAAAGGATTTCGGCCACTCCACTGCCGTGCGCAGTATCGATCTCGACCTCGCGCCGGGCCGGTTCCTGACCCTGCTCGGGGCCTCCGGCTCGGGCAAGACGACAACGCTGACGATGATCGCCGGGTTTATCGAGCCGACCAGCGGCACGATCCGGATCAACGGCAGCGATGTCACCACGGTGCCGGCGCACAAGCGGGGCATCGGCATGGTGTTCCAGAACTATGCGCTTTTCCCGCATCTGACGATCCTCGACAATGTGGGCTTCGCGTTGAAAATGCGCGGCGCCGGCAAGCAGGAAACGCGGGATCGCTCGTTCGAGTTTCTCGAGATGGTGGGACTGGCGGAGTTGTCCGCGCGCTATCCGAATCAGCTGTCAGGCGGTCAGCAGCAGCGCGTCGCCCTGGCTCGCGCGCTGGTCTTCAGCCCTTCACTTGTGCTCATGGACGAGCCCCTTGGGGCGCTCGATCGCCGCCTGCGCCTTCAGATGCAGGAAGAAATCAAGCGCATCCAGACCGATCTCGGTCTGACCGTGGTCTATGTCACGCATGACCAGGAGGAGGCGCTGACCATGTCCGACGACATCGCGGTCATGGAAGACGGCCGCATCGCCAGCTATTCGTCTCCGCGCGACGCCTACGAGGCGCCGACGAACCGCTTCACGGCGAACTTCATCGGCGAGTCCAACTTCATGCACGGGCAGGTGACCGCCCACGAGGACGGCTCGACCGTCGTCGAAATCGCGGGTCGCAATTGCCGCGTGGTCGCCGAACCTGCTGCCGGCACCGGGCTTGCGACGGTGGTCTTCGTGCGCCCGGAACGCCTGCGACTGGTGGTGGCGGAGGATCTCATCGCCAATGCGATGTCCTGCCGGATCCTGTCGCAGCTCTATCTCGGCGAAAGCATCATCTACACCGTGGAACTGGCCGACGGCCAGAAGCTGAAGATCCGCCGCCCGAACAGGGGCGTCGGGGCCGAGATCGGTGCGGGCAGGCCGCTCTGGGTCGGCTTCGAGCCGGAGAATGCCCGGATCTTGTCGTCTTGATCGGAACGGCCATGGCAATGGCCGCCTATGATTGCCGTAACCTGGAGAGCATGAAATGAGCTGCAAACGTCTTCGCGAAAACGTCCTGGCCGCGGGCGCGGCCTTGACACTTGCATTCTCGGCAGCGCAGGCGGCTGCGGAAGATCTGACGATCCTGTCGCTCGGCGGAAGCTATCAGGAAAACCAGAGCCAGTACTGGTTCAAGCCCTATGCACAAGCCACCGGCGTCAATGTGAAGGAGGCCGCAGGCTACAACTTCGCAAAACTTCGGGTGATGATCCAGTCGGGCAATGTCGAGGCCGATCTCGTCGATCTGTCGGCAGACTCGGTCAACGCGCTTGCCAAGGATGGTCTTCTTGAGCCGATCGACTGGGCGTCGATCCCGGAAAGCTGCAAGGCTGGCGTTCCGGCGGAGATGCGAAATCCCTATGCCTTCCCGACGATTCAGTGGGCGATGGTGATGGCCTACAACACCAAGACCTATCCGAAGGGACCAAAGAGCTGGGCGGATTTCTGGGACGTGAAAGCTTTTCCCGGAAAGCGTGGGTCGATCGGTGCCACGCGTCCGCCGATCGAACAGGCCGCCATGGCCGTCAACCCGGGTTCAGCGACGCTTTATCCATTCGATCTCGGCAAGGCGTTCGATAAACTCTCCGAACTCGGCAGCAACATTGTGTATTCGGACGGCTACGCGCAGGTCGTCCAGTTCCTGGCCGATGGCGAAGTCGACATGATCGTTATTCCCAACGGCCGCATGGTGCCCCTCATCGCCGAGGGTAAACCGGTCGCCATCAACTGGAACCAGCATTTGCGTTTCCCCAATTTCTTCGTCATCCCGAAAGGCGCTCCCCACGCCAAGGCGGCGCATAAGTTTTTGAACTGGGTTTGTGAACCTAAGACCCTGGCACTGTTGGCCAGGCCGACCAACTACGGCCCGATCAACACCGACGCCTATCAGTTCATCGACAAGGACGTCGCGCCGCTTCTTCCCGGCAACCCCGCGACGGCTCAGCTCGGTCGGGTGGCCGATACTGGTTGGCTCGGCGAGCACCGCCAGGACATCGCCCGGGGCTGGGCCCGGCTTGGGGCTCGCTAGGCATGGCAGAGACGTTGTCTCAAGTCAGCGAGGTGGCCGCCGTGGCGGCCACCTCGTCCAGATCACGCGCAGGGACCGGCGGGCGCTTTCCGGTTTTTTTGACTCCGGTTCTGATTTTCTACGCAGTGTTCTTCGGCTATCCGCTGCTCCGCATCTTCTGGCAGTCGGTCTCCGGAGACGACGGTTTCACACTGGTCGGCTTCCGGATGTTCCTGGAGGAGCCGGCGTACTGGATGGTGCTGCTCTATAGCGGGTTCCTAGGACTTCTGACGTTGGCGATCACGCTGGTCTGCGGCTACGCCGTGGCTTACTGGCTGGTGACGCTGGAGAAGAACTGGGCCGTCGTACTGATGGCTTTCGTGCTGATCCCGTTCTGGAGCAGCGGGCTCGTCAGAACCTACGCCTGGCTCGTCATCCTCGGGCGGCAGGGTATTCTCAATTCCACGCTGATGCATTTTGGCTGGATCGACACGCCCATGCCCTTCATCGGGACGAATACGGCCGTCGTCTTCGCACTCGCCTATTATCTTCTGCCATACATGATCCTCAGCCTTTACAGCGTCATGAACGGCATCGACAAGAACCTGCTGCTGGCAGCCCGTAGCCTCGGCGCCAGCCCGATGTCCGCGTTCCGGCATGTGTTCGTGCCGCTCACCCGTCCGGGCGTACTTGCAGGCTCCTACATGGTCTTCATGCTGGGGATCGGCATGTACATTACGCCAGCGATGCTCGGCGGGCCGAACCAGACGACGCTACCACTGATGATTGCAATCCAGATCAACGAAGCCATGGACTGGACATTCGCGGCGGCGCTGTCGGTGATTCTGCTTGTCATAACCGGCGCCATGCAGCTGATGGCCAACCGCTTCCTCGATTTCGATCGCCTCTGGGGCGGAGCCAAATAGGATCAAATGGGAATATGAAGATGCCCCTATCTCCCGGAAGGCTGGCGCTAGGCGTGTTCTCCTGTGCGATCCTTGCCGTCCTGATTGCCCCGATCGTCATCATCTTCTTGGTATCGTTCACGCCGACCAAGATGCTCCAGTTTCCGCCTCCAGGCTTTTCCCTGCGTTGGTATGAAGCGTATTTCGGTGATGCCATGTGGATGCACGCGACGCGCGTGAGCTTTGTCGTGGCCAGTCTCACCGCCATTCTCTCCCTGGTGGTCGGATTTACGATTTCACTTGCGCTTGTCCGCTATCGCTTTCGGGGCAAGGCAATGTTTCGCATGTTGGTCATGAGTCCGCTTATCCTACCAAAGATCATCATCGCTGTCGGCCTCTACTTCCTTTACGTCCGGCTGCGGATTCTGGGGACGACAGGGGCGCTGGTGATCGCCCATACGCTTATCGCCGTCCCCTATGTCGTGATGATTGTCACGGCTTCGCTTTACGGCTTCGACCGGCGGCTCGAATGGGCGGCCCGCAGTCTGGGTGCGTCTCCCACCAGGGCAGTCTGGCTGATAACTCTGCCGAACCTGCGGCCCGCGATCCTGGGCGGCGCTCTCTTCGCCTTTGTGGCATCCTTCGATGATATCATCCTCAGCCTGTTTCTGACCCAGCTAACCGAACCAACTCTTCCACGACAGATCTGGGTAAATGTGCAACAAACGATCGATCCAACAATTGCGGCCGTATCGACATTCATGACAGTCGTATCCGTCTTGGGGCTCTGGCTTGTCACGCTGGCACAGAGACTGTCGAAACGGTCCATGTGAAAGAGTTGCGCTGGCTATGACGACGAGAAGCAACGATATTGGTTTCGATCTGACTGCGGTGGAGAAAGAGCCGGCGGTGCTTCACGTTCACCGGGAGCTGCGTCGGGCGATCCTCAGAGGCAGTATTCCGGCCGGGACGCGGATGGTGGAAACGCAACTGTCGAACCGGCTATCGGTCAGCCGGACGCCCGTGCGGGAAGCCATCTCGCGCCTGGAAAGCGAAGGATTGGTGCTGCGACAGAGCAACGGCGGCGTTGTCGTCGCTGAGGTCGGCAAGAAGCTTCAGGAGCTCCTGATAATTCGTCAGGCGCTGGAAGGAGCCGCGGTTCGTCTTGCCTGTGAGAATGCTTCCGACGAGGAACTGTCGCAAATCCTGCGCAATTGCCGCGAGGCGGCGCGTGCAAGCGCCATCGCAGACAGCAGCCGCTCCGAACACGATCGCAATTTTCACCTCTCCATTGCCCGGGCGTCAGGCAGCAGTCGCCTCATGCATCTGATCGAGGAGTTCTACGAGTACTCGTTCCTTGCGGTCGGGATACGTCCAACCCCGGCCGAAAGCGCGCGGTTGCAGGTGCACCACCTGGAAGTAGCAAGCGCCCTCATTCAGCGCGACGCCGAGGATGCCGAGCGGATCATACGCAAGCATTTCGACGAAGTGCTGCGGATCGCCAACGATCACCTGCAAATTAGCGAGAAGACCGAAGAGACGGAATTGCGATGACGGGCGCAGAGGAGATGGAGCCCGGTTTTGTCCCGGTCGACGCCAGCAAGTTTCGTTCAATCATGAGGAATCCGGTGTCCTCGGTGGCGGTGGTCGCAACGGGGATTGGCGGCAATCGCTCCGGCTGTACGGTGACGGCGGTGTGTTCGCTGTCGGACACTCCGCCCTCGCTGGTCGTGTGCCTGAACCGCCAGTCGACCGTCCATCGGGCCATTCTCGAGAGCCGGCAGTTTACGTTGAACTATCTCACCGAAAGCCAGCAGGACGATGCGGACAGATTGGCTGGCCGCTCGGGCGCTCACGGTGACGGGAAGTTTATGGCTGAGCGATGGACAACCGGGCCCTACGACCTGCCCTGCCTCAGGAACGCTCTCGCCGTGCTGGTTTGCGATCTTGCCAACGTCACCGAGTTCGGCAGCCACTCCATCCTTTGCGGCACGATACGTGAGGCAAAGCTGCAACACCAAGCCCGGCCCCTTCTTTATGGCCAGGGCAGATACACCACGGCTGCGAGCTAGTTTTCGCCGGCCTGCAAGCACATGACGCTGCAAGCGGAAATGCACGCTGCCTGGGCATTTAATTAGACTGCCCCATTTTCCCGGCTAGAAAGCAACTAAGTAATTGACATAACGAGTGATTAGGCTTGCACGGCGGTCACGCGGCCGCAGTTCTGGCGAGAAAGCGGGTGATGGCGTAGCCGAGCCGGGCGCTGTCCAGCGGTTCGGCCAGCGACGCCTTGGCGGTCGCGATCAGGCTGTCCGGCGCCCGGCCCTGGCGTGCCTCGCACAGTGCAAGGGCATAGGCCGCATCGAATTCCGGATGCGGCTGCACCGACAGTGTCACGCCATTGGCATAAAGCAGCCCGGCATGCGGGGTGAATGGTGAGAACAGGATGGTCTTCGCATCCGCCGGCGCTTCGATGACCTGATCCTGGTGCGAGCAGGCGATGGCGATGTGCTCCTCCTCGATCACGCCGTTGCCGGGCGTTACCTGGTAGACGTGGCGGCCGATCCCCCAGCCCTTGTCGGACTTGCGCACCACGCCGCCCAGCGCCTGCGCGATCAGTTGGTGGCCGAAGCAGACGCCGACCATGGGAATTCTGCGTTCATAGACGGCGAGAATGAAGTCTTCGAGCGGCGCGATCCAGTCGAGTTGATCGTAGACGCCGGCCGATGAGCCGGTAATCAGGATGGCCTGCATCTGGCCGGGATCAGGAAGCGCTTCGCCGTTCGCTAGGCTGACGACGTCGAAGGTTGCCGCCCCGTCTTCGGCGCGGATCAGGCGCTCGAACATTTGGGGATAGGTGCCGTGGCGCTCACGATGCTGCGGGCCGACGAGTCCTGTTTCGATGATTGTAATGCGTGGTATCTGGTTCACGCGCCCAGACGTAAGAGATGTGTCGCGCTGGTGCAACCGTGCGTCGGGCAAGTTTCCCATCTTCCACAATACAAATTGGCGGTCCGGGAAGCCCTGAAGCCAATGATTCTTGATGCAAACATGTAAAATTAGTCGCGGTGGCCCACCGGCGGCGGGAATTCAACTTCACGGACATCCGTCGCAGGCTCGCCTGCGCCGATGACGGCAACCGGCAGATGGTCGACATCCGTCGCGCAGCAAACGTTGCAATGAGGTTGTCGACCGGACCCGCGCCAAGGCCGCCTATATGGCTGGGTGATTGGCGTTCGACAATCCGTCATTTGCGAGGAGCTCTACACGCCACGGCCAATTTCGCCAACAGAGCTGAGCCTGCCGCACATGGGCGAGCTGCCCGGCGTCGCGGGCGCGCGCAAGTAAACGGTCGGCTCCGCTGAAGGCATGTTGTGGTACGCGGTCAAATTTGTGAACGACCGCGTCGCATGGCCATAACGAGCTTGGAGATTGCTTGCCGCCTCTGGCGTTCCGCTGAGCGCGCGACAAAACGAGCCGCTCGCACGTCTGTGACCTTATGATTTCGAAATGAAGGCGATCGTTCGGCGGTGCTGACCGGATGCAGCTTGCGGCGCCCGGGCAAATGGTGCGGGACTAGCGGGTCATCGTGATCCGCGCGTGGCCAGGATCGGCTGGTGAATCCAAGCAGGCGCGTGAACGGTCGCGGGTGCGACACCAACTGTGATGCCGGACACCAAACAACGCATCGACCGCATGATCGAGATTAAGCCCTCGTTCGACAGCGATGTGCAGAAGGTGAAGGAAGATACCCGGCATTGGGCGGCGCATCGGTATCGGTGGTTGCGCCTCCGCGCAACCAATCCAACTTGCACACTTTGCAGAGTGGTCTGGCTTTCGCTTTCTGAATGGCGATATTCGTTGCAATGACGCGTGAGATCCGGGCTCAGTTCTTGAAATCGAGCCCGATGTCGAGAATAGCGACGCTATGCGTCAGCCAGCCAATCGAGATCAGATCGACACCAGTGGCGGCGATCGATGGCGCCGTAGCCGGCGTAATGCGGCCGGAGGCTTCGGTGACCGCCCGACCTGCAACCATCGCGACGGCTTCCGCGAGCGTAGCCGGATTCATGTTGTCGAGAAGCACTGCATCGACGCCCTGGTCAAGCGCCTCGCGCAACTGATCCAGCGTATCGACTTCGAGTTCGATCTTGACCAGATGGCCGACGCCGCGCTTTGCCCGCTTCAACGCTTCGGTCACGCTGCCGGCGATGGCGACATGGTTGTCCTTGATGAGGACCGCATCGTCGAGGCCAAACCGGTGGTTGCCGCCGCCACCGATACGCACCGCATATTTTTCGATCGCGCGCAAACCGGGCGTCGTCTTGCGGGTGCAGACGATCTTCGCCCGGTGGTCCTGGACGGCCGCAACCAAATGTGCTGTCGCGCTGGCAATGCCGCTCAAACGGCACAGGAAATTCAACGCCACCCGTTCCGCCGTCAGGATACCCCGCGCCGGGCCCGTGATGGAGGCGATCACGTCACCCGGCGCGATGATAGCGCCGTCGTCATGCGTGATCTGCACCTCGATCGCAGGATCGATCAGCTGGAAGGCGAGCCGGGCCAGGTCGAGCCCGGCGACGACACCAGGCTGGCGAGCAACGAGAAGCGTGGTGGCGATATGGCCGGACGGTACGATTGCATCGGTTGTGAGATCGCCGGCCCGGCCGAGATCCTCGAGGAGGGCCATTCGTACCAGCGGCTCGGTCATGACTCGGGGAAGCGATGAGGGTGTCATAGCGATCCTTTGGGTTAGGCAACGGGTTCCGCGATGCAGTTGCGTGCGGTCTGCAGCGCGTCATCGAGGTTCAGCGTCGAACGTTTTGCCGGACCGGCGCGTTCGGGGAAGTCGGTGCGGGCATGCGCGCCGCGGCTTTCCTGCCGGCGCAGGGCGGCGATTGCGATCATCAAGCCGACGATCGCGGGGTCGCTTGCTGCTTGCAGCGAGACCGCAAGCGGGTAGAGGGCGCGCGCGGCGGCACGCAGACCTTCGCCGTCGCGCAGCACACCGGTCGCGCGCGACAGGATGGGACGGACCAAAGCCGGATCGCTGCCGGTGCCTTCGTCCGCGAGCGCCGGCATCGGTCGTCGGATCGAGGTCGTCGCGGCAATGTCGTTGGCGACCCAGTCGCCGCACACCGCCGCCTCGAGGAGCGAGTTGCTGGCGAGCCGGTTTGCGCCATGCAGGCCGGTGCAGGCGGCTTCGCCACAGGCCCACAGCCCGTCGATGGAGGTTCGCCCGGAGCGGTCGACCATAATGCCGCCCATATGGTAGTGCGCGGCGGAGCGGACGGGGATCGGCTGCGCAACGGGATCGATCCCCGCATCGCGACAAAGCGCCGTGACCGCCGGGAAGCGCCGCGCGAAGTCGAGGCCTTTCACGTCCCTCGCGTCGAGAAAAACCCGATGGCCCGCCGCCATGTGCCGCCAGACGGCGCGTGCCACGATATCGCGGGGCGCAAGCTCGGCGCCGGGAATATCGGCCATGAAGCGATCGCCGTTTTCGTCGATGAGGACCGCGCCTTCTCCGCGGACGGCTTCACTGATCAGCTTCAGCGGAGACGATCGGCTGTCGAGTGCGGTCGGATGAAATTGAACGAATTCAAGATCGGCCATCACCGCGCCGGCGCGTGCCGCGAGCGCGAGACCCTGGCCGAAGGACCCGGCCGGATTCGTGCCATGCAGAAACAGGCCGCCGATGCCGCCGGTTGCGATGACGACACGATCGCAGGCAAGAAGCACAGGTCCGCGGTCGGTATAAGCGAGCAGTCCGGTGACCGCATTGTCGTCGACGATCAGGCGCCGCGCGATGGTCGCCTCGCTCACCGTAATCGAAGGCGTCTCACGGACCCTGCGGGCCAGGGCCCGGATGATGTCCCGCCCGCTGGCGTCGCCTCCGGCATGGACGATCCGGCGGCGCGAATGCGCCGCCTCAAGCCCAAGAACAATGTCGCCATTGGCGTCCCGATCGAAAGCCACGCCGAGCCGCACCAGTCGTTCGATCGCGACCGGCGCCGCGGCGAGAATTGCTGCCGCGATGGCTCTGTCGCAAAGGCCATCGCCAGCAGCGAGCGTATCCGCCAGGTGCAGCGACGCATCGTCGTCCGCTCCGACGCTGGCAGCAATGCCGCCTTGCGCGAGCATGCTGGACGTCTCGAAGCCCAGCGGCGCTTTGGTCAGCAGCAGCACCGGCTGCGGCGCCAGGGCCAGCGCCGTCATCAAGCCGGCGAGGCCGCCACCGATGATGACCGGCGCGCCGTCGGTATCGTGCAATGCCGTCATGTTACTGCCAGCATCCGCTCGACCGCGAGTCGCGCGCGCGCTGCGATGCTGTCGTCAATGGTGACTTCGTGCTGCATCGTCTGCAACGCTTGGCGGATATTGCCCAGCGTGATCTTCTTCATGTGCGGGCAAAGATTGCAGGGACGAATGAACTCAAGGTCCGGATACTGAAGGGCGACGTTGTCGCTCATCGAGCATTCCGTCAGAAGCACGACCCGCGGCGGCCGCCGGTCGGCGACGTAGCAAGACATGGCGGCGGTGGAGCCAGCGAAGTCGGCCTCTGCCAGCACGTCGGGCGGGCATTCCGGATGGGCCAGCACGACGACGCCGGGATGGTTTTCGCGCAATTGCCGCACCTCTGCGGCGCTGAAGCGCTCGTGCACCTCGCAATGGCCGGTCCAGGTGATCACCCGGACCCGGGTCTCGGCGGCGATGTTCCTGGCCAGATATTCGTCGGGCAGCATGATGACGCGTTCAACGCCAAGCGACTCGACCACTGCCCTGGCATTGCCCGAGGTGCAGCAGATGTCGGATTCGGCCTTCACCGCGGCCGAGGTGTTGACATAGGTGACGATCGGGACGCTGGGGTAGGTTTGCCGCAACAGCCTGATGTCCTCGGGCGTGATGGAGTCGGCAAGCGAGCAGCCGGCGCCAAGATCAGGGATCAGCACGGTCTTCGACGGATTCAACAGTTTGGCGGTCTCGGCCATGAAATGAACGCCGGCGAGAAGGATGACGTCGGCGTCTACCTTCATCGCTTCGCGCGCCAGAGCGAGGCTGTCGCCGACAATGTCGGCCACGCAGTGGAAGATTTCAGGGGTCTGATAATTGTGGGCCAGGATGACCGCGTTGCGGCTTCTCTTCAATGCGATGATCGCGTCGATGTCTTCCGCAAAGACCGGCCATTCGATCGCGGGGATCGCGCGCTGCACCTTGGTGTAGAGATGTTCCGACGGCCGCAGGTCCGATGGTGACAGCATGTATTATACTCCTATCGAGCATATATTATACTGGATATGAGTATAAGTCTTGTCAAGCCCCGGTGATGGGGAGTTTCGTGCCGGAAATCGCCCGTTCTGCAAAGACCGCGCGGCGGAACCGGAAGAGTTTCGCGGGTCGTCCCCCGGTGTCCTGGCTCAGTTCGCCGGTCTCCTCCACCAGCTCCTGTTGCTCGATCAATCTGCGAAAATTCGGCTTGTGCACGGGTTTCCCGGCCAGTGCCTCGACGCAGCGCTGCAATTGCAGCAGCGTGAACTTGTCCGGCATCAGTTCGAACACCACAGGGTGGTATTTGATCTTGGCCCTGAGCCGGGCGATTCCGGTGGCCAGAATCCGCCGGTGATCGAGGATCATGGGCTTGCCGGTCGCCGCCGCCTTGTCCGATGCAGGCGCCGGCGAACTGCCGCGGATGGCCTCGGGTATCAATCCCGCCTCGTACAACAGTTCGTAGCGTTGCAGAACCAGTTCCTCGTTCCAGCCTTGATCGTCGAAGCCGAACAGGAATGCAGCCCGCTGCCTCCGACCGCGCTGTGCCGTCCGGTCGGCGGCTGCGGCAGCCCAGGCCTTGAGGCCAGGGCGCAGGATCTCCTCAATGAGCGGCGGTGCGCCAAGGCGATGATCTTCCCAAGGGAAATAGTCGTACCAGCTGTCCCAGCTTGCCTCGTATTCGCCGGATGCCGGCTGTTCTCGCGTCAGGCCGAGATAGCTGATCGAGATCACGTGCTGGGCGGCGGCGCCGGCGCGATCGCGATCGGCGAAGGTGTAGAGCTGCTCGACATAGCCCAGCGGCAGCCGGGTTTGCCGTTCGACCCAGGCACGCAGCCCCGATTGCAGCGACCGATGGGCGAGTTCGAAGGGCCCGGATGGAAGGGCGCGCCGATCCTGGATCGTCAAGACGCGAGGCGCGCTGCCGGTGACGGCCACCAGCACCGCAATGAGTTCTGCCGCAATTCCGTTCGCCGATGGGGGTGCTGCCGAACGCATGTCTGCCCTGAGTTTGATGTCGTCAGCGGGGTTCATGACCTGGTCCACTCAGATGCGCAAAGGAGCTAAGGGTGAAAAAGCGGCTTCGTTCCGACGCGCCGATCGATGTATAGAGCCGCAAGGTGAACCGCACCGCAAGACCCTACACACTCGTACCAAGTAGGCCAATTGGATCTCAATAGGGCTGCCAGTAGCGAGGGTTCGTTTCGGCGGTTGCGGATCCACAATTGAAGTGGGTCAGGAGAAGCCCATAGTATCTAGCGGATGAAAGTGAGCTGGTCCCGGTTGTCTGAACAGTATCTCCGCGTCGATAAGTGGAGCGTCTGCCGGGGTTAGGCCGCCGCGCGGAGCGGAGGAAGATCGAAGTAGGCTTGATCCGGGGTGCGGTCGTCAAGGCTCGAATGAGGGCGACGGCGATTGTAGAAGTCGAGATATCTGCCGATCGAAGTGCGTGCTTCGCCGACGGTTTCGTAAGTCCGCAGGTACACCTCCTCCTATTTGACGCTGCGCCACAGCCGCTCCACGAACACGTTGTCGCGCCATGCGCCCTTGCCGTCCATGCCGATGGCGATGGCGTTTCTGGCGAGCACGCCGGTGAAGGCCGCGCCGGTGAACTGCGAGCCCTGATCGGTGTTGAACATGTCCGGCTTGCCGTGACGAGCCAGAGCATCCTCCAGGGTCTCAACGCAGAAGGCCGCCCCCATCGTGATCGACAGCTGCCAGGACAGAACCCGGCGGGTCGCCCAGTCCAGCACGACGGCGAGATAGACGAAGCCCTGTTCTCTCGATTTACTTGGATGCGCAGCTAGAAAATTTTCGCGATCGCTTCAAAGTCGATAGCGAAAGCGAAGACACCATCCCCGGCATACGGAAATTTAAGAGGCGTATCGAGCGACTGAACGCCTGGTGGGGTGCAAAAATCCTTGGCGAGGTGAACGGAGAGGCGTGTCGCTCCTATAGGAAGAAACGACGCAACCGAGGTGGTGCCAGGCGAGACCTGGAAGATTTGCGCGCGGCCATTGGTCATCACGCCGCTGAAGGTTATCACCGTGAAATCGTTAAGGTCTCGCTCCCGGAAAGAGGCCAGCCGCGGGACAGATGGTTGACGCGTAGTGATGCGGCCAAATTGATCTGGGTCTGCTGGCGGTATCGCGAAATGCAGAAGAGATCACGTCGGCCGACAGACGATGTGAAGGCTCCGACAGCGAAGCGTTCGCTCCGGCATCTTGCTCGCTTCATCTTGCTCGGAATCTACAGCGGGACGCGTGCGGGAGCGATCGCTTCCGCATCTCCCATTCCGGCGGTGGGCCGCTTTTTTGTCGATATCGAGCGCGGGCGTTACTATAGGCGCCAGCAGGGCAGCGCGAAGACGAACAAGCGTCAGCCAACGGTCCCGATTCCGTTGCGCCTGCTTGCGCATCTGCGGCGTTGGCACCGGATCGATCCGGAGGCCGAGCACTTCGTCGAGTTCAATGGCAAGCCGGTAACTTCGGTCAAAACATCGTTCAAGAGCGCTGTCAGGCTCGCCGGGCTGGGTCCTGGTGTATCGCCGCACACGTTGCGGCACACGGCGGCCACTTGGCTGATGCAGAAGGGCGCGGACCCGTGGCAGGCAGCCGGCTATCTCGGAATGTCACTTGAGGTTTTGCTCAACACCTAGGGCCACCATCACCCTGACTATTTGGCGGATGCAGTCGAGAAAATCGCGATGCGCACGCCTGGTCGCGAACGAAAGGCGCACGTATCTGGTGCGGTCATTCCGCTGCGGCGAGGGAATCCCTGACTAAGCAATTGATTTCATTGGTGGGCCCGGCAGGACTCGAACCTGCAACCAGACCGTTATGAGCGGTCGGCTCTAACCATTGAGCTACAGGCCCCGCCGGGCGGCGCGCGCGCGGTGCCGTCACCCCTTACATGGCCGGCCGCGATCCGGCAATGCCGCGGCACCGCCTGCGAGACCATGGACTTCGCCGGACAATTACGCTGATCTTGCCGCCAACCGGCGATGTCAGCCGAACGACAATGCGGGAGGATGGGTTGGTGGAAGGCATCGCCTGGGTTGCGGTGGATTGGGGAACTTCCAATCTCAGGGTGTGGGGAATGGACCGTGCCGGTCAGATCCGCGCCGAGGCGTCGTCCGCCAGGGGCATGGGAAAGCTGGATCGCGCCGGCTTCGAGCCGGCGCTGCTCGAACTGATCGGCGACTGGCTGCCCGCCGATCGCCAGACGCCGGTGATTGCCTGCGGCATGGTCGGCGCGCGTCAGGGCTGGGTCGAGGTGCCGTACCGGCAGGTGCCGTGCACGCCGGTGGCGCTGGAACTGGTCGGCCGCCCGGAGACCCGCGATCCCCGCCTGATGGTGATGATCGTCGGCGGTCTCAGCCAGGTCGCGCCGGCCGACGTGATGCGCGGCGAGGAGACCCAGATCGCCGGCCTGCTGCTGGATCGTCCCGGCTTCGACGGCGTGCTCTGCCTGCCGGGCACCCATACCAAATGGGTCAGGGTGCGGGGCGGCGAGATCGTCGCGTTCCACAGCGTCATGACCGGCGAACTGTTTGCGTTGCTGGCACAGCAATCCGTGCTGCGCCACAGCCTCGATGGCGACGGCTGGGACGCCGCCGAATTCGCCCGCGCCGTCGGCGCCACCGTCGCCGATCCCGCCGGGCTCATTGGGCGGCTGTTCTCGGTCCGCGCCGAAGCGCTGGTCGCGGGCCTCACGGCAGCC
>DATCUS010000300.1:0-81789 GCA_036561845.1 Tardiphaga sp.
GACGCCGGCGGTGAAGATGCCGACCCCGATCACGGCGAACCCGACCGCGTTGCGCAGCCACACGGAGGTGGCCCGGCGGCGGAGCAGCGGAAGCCCGAGCCCGGCGGCCACCAGCACCGGCAGGGTGCCGAGGCCGAAGCCGGACATCACCACCGCGCCGCCCAGCCAGGAGCCCGAGAACATTGCGTAGAACAGCGCGGCGTAGACCATGGCGCAGGGAAGAAAGCCCCACACCGTGCCGCTCAGGAACAGGCTCAACGGACCGGGCAGCCGTGCCGCGCGCGCGACCCGGCTCATCAGGCCGCTGACGGCTGACGCCATCCGGTAGAGTGCTGTGGGGAGAGGCAAGACCTCCAGCATCGACAGCCCGATCCAGCCGAGCGCCGCCGCCGCCGCCCAGCGCAGGATCGCATTCGCAAATGTGTGATCGAAGGCGCCGAAGATGCCCGATCCAAATCCGCCGACGATGGCGCCCGCCACCACATAGCCCGAAATCCTGCCGGCGTTGATCAGCAGGGTCGTTGCCAGAAGATTGCGTGCGGAGCGATCCGGATCGCGATCGGCGGCGAAATGCAGGCTGGCCGCGATGCCCGAACACATGCCGAAGCAGTGCAGGCTCGACGACAGGCCCAGCAACAGCCCGGCGACAAGCAGCGGTTGATCGAAAGCGAACATCGGATCGTCCATGGATGGAGACGAACCCTAACGTCCCCTGCGTTGCATTCATTGCGCTGTATCAAACTGTCCTCTACCCGCCCGGGCTAAGAGGCGGCGTCGGACTCAGGCGACACTGCGCATGATCGGTACGTTGCCGCGTGCCGTTGGGCAGCTGTCGCGGACGATGCGCCGGCCTCTGATGCCAGGTCTCGACTTGTCATACCGTGCATGGTACGGGAAATTTGGGTGGCTCGGTATCATGCGACGGCGACTGAAAACGTTTCTTCTGATCGGCTTGGTGGCGGTGTGGGCGCAGATCGTCGCTCCCCTCGTGCCATACTTCGCTGTCGCTGCAGCCGGCCCGATTTCCTCCATGGAAATCTGCTCGGGAATGACCGGGACAGATGGTCTGGACCACCAGTCCGATCAGAAGCGCGGGTCCCCGGCCTGTATTCTGCATTGCGCCCTGGCGCATGCCGGTGTTGCGCTGCTCGGCAATCCCGAACAGACGCCGTCGATCCTCGTCCGTTCGGTCGCGCGAACTGTCTGGATCGAACATCCGTCGCATGACGGGATTGATCGTCGCCACAGCCCTGCGCAGGCGCGGGCACCACCGCTTTTCTCCTGACTTGAGCCACATCCGTTTTTGCAGCGGTCTGCGCTGCAACCTCTGTGTCTGAGCAAGCTGGCGACGATGCCGGTGTCAGGATATTCCTATGTTTCGTGCATCTGCCCTGCGCAGTGTGAGCGCTGGCGCGCTTGTGCTCGTCGTTGCCATTTCAGCTGAGCCGGCGTTCGCGCAATCAGCCAGCCAAAGCTTGCCGCCGGTCACCGTCGATGCTCCCAGCGTTGCGCCGAAGCGCGCGGTGCAAAAGCCCAGGGTCCGCTCATCCGCTGCCAGGTCGCGCGCACGGCCCGCGGCGGTCAGCGCCTCCACAAATCCGTCGCAGGCCAGGCCGGCCCCCCTCACCGCCAGCGACGCGCGCGAAAGCCTGTTCCGCGCTCCGGCAGGGCAGACCCAGACCAGCATCGATCGCAGCCAGTTCGACAACCGGCCAGCATTTTCGGTCGGCGATGTCTTGCGCGACAGCCCGGGCGTGTCGGTCAAGCAGGGCAACGGGCCGCGCGACCTCGGTATTTCGATCCGCGGCTCCAACGCCCGCAACGGCTTCGCGATCCGCAACCTGGTGATCTTTGACGACGGCTTTCCGGTTACGCAGCCCGACGGCCTGTCGCGCAGCGATTTGATCGATCCGCGCGCTTACGGAGCGATCGACGTCATCCGCGGGCCGTCGTCGGCGCTCTACGGCAACTATGCCACCGGTGGCGCGCTCAATTTCCGCACCCGCCCCGGCGGAGAGATCGACGGCATCGAATACGGCGTCGATGGCGGCAGCTTCGGCTATCTGAACAACTACCTGTCGGCCGGCAAGAAGGTCGGGAATTTCGAGGCCTCGTTGTTCGCCAGCGATGCCCGCGGCGACGGCTTCATCGGCAACAGCTGGTTCAATACCCAGACCGTGAATTTTCTGGGGACGCTGAAGATCACGGCCGACGACCGCCTGACGCTGAAGGTCATCAACAACAATCTCGATACCCGCCTGCCGATCCGCTCCTCGCTCAATCAGTACTATCAGAATCCGTTCCAGCAGGGCTGCGCGACTGCCGCGGGCGCCGCCGCCGGCTGCGGAACGGTCACGCTGAACAACAACGGATTCAACAACACGGCGGGAACCCGCGCGCAGACCGCGGAGCAGGCCGGGCTCGGCCGGACTGACCGGCGCACCATTGTCGGCGGCAGGTGGGAGCATGATTTCGACAACCAGACCACATGGCGCAACCAGTTCGTCTTCGATGACCGCAACATCAGCCAGCCGACCGGCACCACCAGCGCCATCGGCGACTATCCGTCCTACAACTACTCCAGCGACATCACCCGTCGCGGCGAGATCCTCGGGATGGCGGCAACGACCTATTTCGGCGGCTTCTACAATACGCTGAGCTGGTCGGGCGATACCCGCATGCTGATGCCGGGTGGAAACGCTGCGCTGGGGCGGCTCTCCTCCAACGTGGTTGGCGAGCACACCAACTACGGCCTGCGTGCGCGCGAGGAGCTTGCCTTGACGTCGTCGCTGACAGCGATTGCCGGTATCGGCTGGGAAGTTACGAATCTGACCGGACGGAATACCGCCTATTCCTACGGCGGATCTTCCGGCGTCGCTACTACTGCCGTCATCAGCGCCGATCGGCAGTTCGAGAATACCGCGCCGGAACTGGCACTTCTGTACAAGCTCAACAATGAGTGGCTGTTCCGAGGTCGGGTGGCGACGGGATACGGCACGCCGCAGGTCGGCAATCTGTTCGTCCTGGCAAATGGCCAGTCGGGCAACAACACGCAGCTCGATACGCAAAAGAACCTCGGCTACGACCTCGGCTTCGACTGGACGCCGAACAATGCCGTGAAGTTCAGCGTGACGGGTTTTTATGAGTTCTTCCGCAACGAACTGGTGTCGCAGGCGACGCCGGTCGGGGCGCCCAACTCGAGCTATACGTTCAACGCTCCCCGCTCCGAGCACCGGGGAGTCGAGCTTGCGGCCGACTGGCGGATTACGCCCGGCTGGCGGGCGACTGCGGCCTATACCTACCTCGATCAGATCTACACCGACTACACGGAGAATCTGACCAACGGCGCCGTTTACAGCTTCAACCGCGCTGGCAACAAGATCCCCGGAATCTCGCCGAACGAACTGACGGCGCGGCTGGGTTACGAGGAACTGGCAGGGCCGCTGCAGGGCATCGGCGCATTTGTCGAACTGCAGTGGAAGGATTCGTTCTATCTGGACAACGCCAACCTGCTGAAAGCGCCCGGCTACGAGCTGGTCAACCTCAATGTCCACTACAAGACCGATCTGGCGTCGAACTATCTCAAATCGCTCAGCCTTTATCTCGAGGTGAGGAATGTGTTCGACCGGACCTATATCGCTTCGGCGAATAATATCGGCAATTCGGTCACAGCGGGGGGCGTTCAAAATTCTGCGAGCGTCCTGGCCAACACGACCGGATCGATCTACGCCGGCTCGCCGAGGGCCTTCGTCGCCGGAATGAAAGTCGCATTCAAGTGAGAGGGGTGCGCCGGCAACTCGACAGAATGCCGGCGCACTCTCTTTTTGCGTTGGGTAGCCGCGAATGACGATGCAGCACAGGAGAGGGCAGATGCTTCGAACGGGGATCGTTGTGGCGTTGTCCGTCACGCTCTGGCAGGCGACGGCACTCGGACAAATGTCGCATCAGCATGCGTCGGAAACCGCGTGCGAGGAACAGGCCCTGCGTTGCGCGTCAAAAGTGACGCCGGCCTTCGGTCCGGACGGGACGCTCTGGCTGGCATGGATGGCGGGCGGACAGGTGTCCGTCGCCAGCTCGAAGGACACCGGGCAAAGCTTCTCGCCGCCGGTTGCGGTGTCGAAAGAGCAGCTCGATCTCGACTGGGGACCCGACGCAAGGCCCAAGATTGCCGTCGATCGCGACGGTCGGATCGCCGTCGCGTTCTCGACGTTCCGGGACAAGGCGTTCAACGGTCAGGTCTTCGACGCGCGATCGGTCGATGGCGGCCAGAGCTTCACGGCGCTGCGGCCGGTCACTGCGAACAATGAGAGCCAGCGCTTCGAGGCGCTGGCGATCGATAGCGACGGAACGGTGTTTGCAGCATGGCTCGACAAGCGCAATCGCGTTCCGGTGCAGCTGGCCGGCAAGAAGTATGAAGGCGCCGGCCTGTATGTGGCGTCGTCCCGCGACGGTGGCGCCACCTATTCCGAAGCGCAGATGGTCAAGGACAACACCTGCGAATGCTGCCGGATCGGGCTGGCCTTCGCCGGGCCGGGGCATCCGGTTGTTATTTTCAGGAACATCTTCGAAGGCGGCGTTCGCGACCACGCGGTCGTCACCTTCTCCGATCTGGCGACGCCGGGTGATATCTTCAGGGTCAGTCAGGATGACTGGCAGATCGCTGCCTGTCCGCATCATGGGCCGAGCCTGACGATTTCGGCGGCGGGCACCTATCATGTGACCTGGTACACCAATGGCAGGAATCGCAAGGGGCTGTTCTATGCCCGTTCGCGCGACGGCGGGCGGACGTTTTCGCCGCCGCTTGCGGTCGGCCAGACCGGACGCAGCCCGTCGCGGCCGTATGTCATTGCGGGCCCGCACGGTATCGCGCTTGTCTGGAAAGAGTTCGATGGTGAGAAGACCACCGTCAATCTGATGACGTCGCGGGACGATGGCAACAGCTGGTCGGCGCCAAAGGCCATCGCAACGACACAAGATACGTCCGACCACCCGTTGCTGGTGACGGACGGGCGAAGGACGTTTCTGTCATGGATGACCAAGGCCGACGGCTATCGCTTTCAATCGATCGAGGAAGAGCCATGAAGTCGAAGTTTCTGGCAGGCGCGATCCTGATGTTGCTGATGCTGACGGCTCAGGCCGCCGGCATCCCGGAGCAGCTGAAGCCCTTCGAGCGAGGAAGCTGGCAGCAGATCCTGCGCGCCCATGCGGGCCGGCCGACGCTGGTGCATTTCTGGGGCGTCACCTGCGGTCCGTGCAAGGTTGAATTGCCGTTGCTCGGTGCGTTCATGAGGGATCATCCGGCGACTGACGTCGTGACCGTCAGTGCCGACCTGGTGCCGAATCTGCCCGACGCCACCCGCGCGATGCTGCAGAATGCAGGTTTGTCATCCGCCGAGAACTGGATCTTCAGCGACGGCTTTGTCGAGCGGCTGAGGTTCGAGATCGATCCGGACTGGCAGGGCGACATTCCACGCACGCTGTTGATCGCCCGCGACGGTCAGATCACCACGATGGAAGGCACTGCCGAAATGGCCGACGTCGAAAAATGGTCCGAGCAACAAGCGGCCGCCGTCCGGTGATCGTCGCTTCCACCCTCATGTCGTGAACAGCTCCAACAGCTTTCACTCGGCGCTGCTCGCACGTTATCTTATGGTTACGGTGATTTTCTCGGAAACCACGGGCGGGCTAAACGGGTAATGACCGCCGTCCCCCAAGACGAGCTGTAGAGTATGTTTTCCGGCTGGCAGATCGATGCGGGCTTCCGTTTGCCCCGCGCCAAAGTGCAAATGGTTCTTATCCTGAGGGATCGGCTCCTTCGGGTCGAGGGGATCTGATACATCCACCAGCAGATGATGATGTCCGCTGTTCTGAAAATTATCACCAGCGTGGGTCACGCCCATATTACGCAGGCCAAAGCGACACCAGAAGGCCCCTTTTATCTTGCTTCCATTTTGCGGCCAGACAAAATACAAAACAGCGTCCTTCGGCGCTGGCCGGCCTTGAGCGTGTGCTGACACGGATATCAGCATCATGGTCGAAGCGAGAAGTATCACCGGAAGATTTTTCATGACGCATTCCTCGGAAAGCGGCTAAGGCGATATCGCCACGCGCAGGCCGTGCGTTGGATATCTCACATTCGTGTCGTAGCTGTCGCGATTGGCAGGGCGTATATAGCGAACGTCGTTCTTCCACGACCCTGAGCGAAGGATATGAGAACCGCAGTCATTCTCGATCCACGCCGTACCATCAATCGGCGCTCCCTGATAGTTTCGGTGACCACAGTCTTCCACCCATTGGTCCACCGTGCCTCCCATGTCATATAGCCCATATGGATTTGGCTTGAACGCGCCCACTCTTGCTGGTGGATCAGATGAAGGGGGGGCGCTACAACCCTTGCAATTGGCCATCCCCACCCGGAAGTCGTCGCCCCACCAATACTTCGTTTGCGTGCCGCCGCGCGCAGCATATTCCCACTCGGCTTCGGTCGGGAGGCGATAGGGTTTGCCCGTCGCTCTGGCGAGCCAAGCGACATACTGCTTTGCATCGCTCCAGCTCACATTCGTCGCCGGCGCATCATCGCCGCCGACCACCTCCAGTGCACACGCCTTGGCCGTTGCGCACTCGTTCCACTCTCGAACTGTAACCGGCCTCGCGCCTATAGCGAACGGTTTGATCGTAACCTTGTGAACTGGTTTTTCCGAGACATCATCGTTACTCCCCATCGCGAATGTGCCGCCGGAGAGCGCGACCGTTTCGGGCTCTCTGGCCACCAGCGGCGGCGTCGGCGGATGCGTCGCCGCCGCTGGGCTCTGCGGCGGAGTTGTTGGGGTTGGCTGCGGAAGGACGGGCTCTATTTGTGTTTTGGGCGATGCAGGTGGGGTCTCTTTCAGAACTTCTGCCTGTCGCGGCCTGAGACTTGCGGCGCCATCGGCAATCTTCTCTGTATCGCCCCTGTCGATAAAGACCCATACGGTGCCGCCCGCAATCACTAACAACGTGAATGTTAGAAGCGCGATAAGCAGGTTCTCGCGGCGCCGACGGGCCTTGTTGAAGGCGGATGGGTCAGGGAGAACGCGATATACCCTGACCGGATCTGTGATGTTCTTGATTTTGCGATCACCCAGCGATTCATATCCGCAGACAATCTTGTGCTTGATCTGCTCGTAGACCCCGCCCGAGATGTAGACCTGGCCCGGTTCTGCGAGCCCCTCCAGGCGGGCGGCTACATTAACTCCGTCTCCATAGACATCGCCGTCCTCGATGATGACATCGCCCAGATTGACGCCTATTCTGTAAGAGATCCACGCGGGCCTTGGTTGGGATGCATTTCGTCCAATCATACTTTGCTGGATGACAAGTCCGCATCGCACCGCTTCCACCGGGCTGTCGAAAATCGCGATGAATCCGTCGCCCGTCGTTTTGACTAACCGGCCAGAGTGCTCCGTGATGGAGGGTTCGATCAGGTCCCGTTCGATCCGCTTTACGCGGACGTGGGTCCCTTCTTCATCCAGCTCCATCAATCGGCTGTAACCAGCGATGTCACCGACAACGATAACCGCCAGTCGTCGTGGCCCCAGGCCGGATGAGCCCTGCGCCTTGTTGTCGGTGCTGGCATGGATGCTGCTAATATCACCTCGCATGCGATACGCCTCTCGCAACCTGAGAGCTTCATCTCGGCTCCCACTCGAAGTTCATCTTCACGGCGGCATCCGCACGCCGCCGCAGTCAGCCGCCTACGTTCATGTTGCTGCCGTATATGTCATCGCCATCTATTTCTCGGTTCACCCATTTTTTTCAAAGATGTTGGACGCTCCCTGCCTCATATGCGGCGTTCGCACTAAGGGCCAGATGCCGCTCGGTAGGGGATTTTTGCAGCGGGCCACGATGAATAGCTGGGGTGCGTCGCGCGCCAGCAATTTGGTTCCGGAATTGAGACCACAACGAGGCGCGTCGGCTGGCGCCGAACCGGTATCATCGTAAGTTATCCCGAGGCCGACCTCGCAAGCGCTATTCTATCCGCGAGCGCCCAGCGAGATTTGAATCGCTTCGGGCGCCTCGCAGGCTCCATGTGTCGAATAGATGACAATGCGCTTTGTCAGCAGGGAAAGGACGCTCTTGAGCAGCCGCGACGCCTGATCGGAATCCAGATGTTCGACAGGCTCATCGAGAAGCACGACCGGGCTGTCGCTGAGCAGTACGCGGGCGAGGTTCAGTCGCTGGGCTTCGCCGAGCGACAGCATGTCCTGGCTGATCCATGCATCGAGACCGCCGGCAAGCTCTATCCGGTCCTTGAGTTCGACCAGGGCGAGCGCCCGCCAGCACTCAGCATCCGACGCGCGGGACGCAAACAGGTTCTCGCGAACGGTGTCGGACAGGATCGCCGCGTCGTGGAGACACAGATGCGATATCGCCCGGCGATAGGTGCTGAGCATCACGATATTGTCGCCGATGAATTGACCGTTGTTGTCCGCGCCGATCCAACCGGCGATCTGCTTCAGCAGGGTGGTCTTGCCGGATCCGCTCGCGCCGACGAGCGCCGTGGGGTGTCCGGCGCGGAAGGTCAGGTTGACGGGGTTGCCGAGGCGGCGGCCGTCCGGCGTTTGCCGCGGGACATTTTGCAGGACCATCTTCGCCAGCGCGGGTGTACTGGACGGCGACGCCGAGGCGGTGCCGGCCATGCTCCAGTCTCCGAGACTTGCGCTGGCGGCCTCCTGGCGCACCCGCCCAAGCACGATGCGCGAGACGCTTTGGGTAGTCTCCCCCAGCGCGAGCCAGCCGAATGCGAGAAAAGCCGGAACAAGAAGCGCGCCGCCGCGGTCTCCCGCATGCCACGCTGCAAGCAGGATGCTGACCGCGGCGAGCGGGCCGGCAAGACCCGCAACCATATCGAGCAGCGCGAGCGCGCGCTTCTGCGCCAAGCGGTTGGCTTCGGTTTCGTTGAAGTGGGCGAAGGCGTTGGTCAGAACGCCCGCGAAGGCGCGCTCGGCCTGCAGCGGGACGACCGAAGCGAGCGCCGCGCCGAGCCGCCGCCCTGCGGATCGCTGCGATGATCTCGCCGCTGCCCACAACCCGGCCGCGCGCGGCATGGCCCGACGCAGCGCCACCGTGACAGCGGCAAGGACGATGACGATCGGCAGGAGAGCGATGGGTGTGAGCAACGCGGTTGCTCCTGTCAGGGCCGCCAGTCCCGCCAGCAGCACAGCCGCGGGCATGCCCACGCGCAAACGGGCGTAATCGACGTCCTCAACGTCTTCCATATAGTCGGAAAGCCGGTCCTGGTTGCCGAGCTGCCAACTTGCGGCGCGGGTTGAGGGCGCGTGCGCCATGGCGGTGAAGAGCTGTGCGCGGCGTCGCACCTGATCGAGCAATGCGGCGCGATGCCCCACAACCCGTTCGCCGTATTTCCCGACCGTTTTGCTGAGTGCGAACAGCCGCACGAAGGCTGCGGGCGTGTGAAAATTGAACAGCAGCGCCGCTGGCCCCAGTCCAGCGAGCGCGACAGCGCCGAGGAACCAGACCGAAATGCCGGTCAGCAAGATGCCGGAAGCCGACGCGCCGGCAGCAAGCAACAATGCCAGCCGCCATGGCGATTTCCGGGACACGGCTGGGAGGGGAAAGGTTGCTGCGACGATGGTGGGGATGGGATGCACGTTCATGCCGCAACGGCCTTCCGGGATTGTTGCTGCGGCGCCAGCGTGTAGTGAACACTCGCAGCCTTGATGAGCGCCTCGTCGTGGGTCGCGACGATAACAAGACGTCGTCCGGCAATCTCGATCAGAGCCTGCCGCACCGACCTAGCCGTCACGGGATCGAGCTTGGCTGTCGGCTCGTCGGCCAGGACCGCGCCGTTGGACAAGAGCGCGCGGGCGATCCCGATCCGCATGCGCTGACCGCCGGACAGATTGCCGCCGCCCTCGGCAACGGGCGCATCGAGCCCGCCGGGCAGCAGGCTATCATCAAGCAGCCCAACGCGTTCGCAGGCTTCCTGCAGTGCGGCGCGGTCCACGCGACCGCGGTTCCAGGCGATAGCGTCGGCCAGCGTGCCCGGCGGCACGTAGATATCCGTGGCGATCCAGTCGTATCCGGCCCGCATGCGCGGAAGCGGAGCGAGATCGGGCAGGGGCGTCTCGATTCCGGCGAGGATGCGCAGCAGGCTCGACTTACCCGATCCGCTCGGGCCGGAGATGACGACGAGACCCGCTGAGGGCAATCCGGTCATATCGCCGGCGCCGTCAGGAATGAACGGCCGTGCCATGTCCCCGCTGCCGTTCGATGAAGCACCGGCGCTGCCGAAAAACCAGTCCAGTTCCTTGGCTGCGGCCTGTCCCTCGGCCTTGACATGATACAGCTCCGCATAGCGCCGGAACGGCACGAAAAACTCCGCCGCGATAATCAGAATGAACAGGGTCTGCCACAGCGCCAGGCCGGAAAAGCCAGGGACGTGAACCAGGCCGAGATGGCCCAGCCCAAGCAGCACCGCGAGAACGGCGATGGCGAGGGCCGAGAAAAAGTCGATGATCCCGGCATTCAGGAACGCCACCTTGAGGACGCTCATTGTGCTGTCCGCGTAGGTCGTCATCCGCCGTTCGATCTTGCCGTGCTCGCGGGGCAGCGCGTGATTGGCGAGTACGGTCGGCAGCGTCCGGATACGGTCAGCGAATTGTGCGGCGAGCTGGCCGTACGATTTCTCCTGGATCTCGGCCTTGCCGCGCACCATGCTGCCGAGCATTACAAAGAAGACGATCATCACTGGGATCGCGAGGAGGAGCATGAGCATCGCTTGCCATGACAGGAAAGCGAGCGTCCCGGCGACGAGCAGCGGACCCACACCGAGCAGCGATTTCGCGACGCTGTGGCTGATCACCAGGCTGGCGAGCGCGGGCGGGTGCCGTTGCAGGCCGGCGATCATCTCGCCGGAGGACTTGGTGCGGATGCGTGCGGGCGACATTCCGGCGAGGGTCTCCTGAAGCGCCGCGCGGATTCCATCGACCAGTTCCGCTTCCGCACTTGCGGTGTGAAGTTCGGCGAACAGCCCGCTGGCACCCGACAGAACGAGACTGGCGAGCATGAAGGCCAACAAAGCTGCGTCAAATGTGCCGTATTCGATCAGGTGGCCGGCGAACGCGGCCAGCGATCCCGCGAAGGAAATGCGAAACAGGGTTCGTGCAATCTGCCAGCTGAGCGCCGTGCGAAAGCCCGCCGCGCCGATACGCCGCGCCAGCGCGCAGGCAACACCGGACAGGTCTGTACTGGCGTTCCGGGGTGTCATCGATTTGCGGCGGATTCGGATCGGCTGCGGTTCATCCAACATCCGTTATTTATCGATGGTTTGCCGTCGGTCCGTGTTGATCTATCGCAACGTAGGGGCTTCCCAAAGTGCCAAACTGCGCACGATGTTAGGAAGGTTCCGAAATGACGAATCCTCTGCTGGTGGAACTATCTCGGGCGCAATTTGCGCTGACGGCGATGTATCACTTTCTGTTCGTGCCACTTACGCTGGGACTGTCTGTTCTCGTTGCGATGATGGAGACCGTCTATGTCATGACGCGCCGAACCATCTGGCGTGACATGACCAAGTTCTGGGGCCTGCTGTTCGGCATCAACTTCGCCCTTGGTGTCGCCACCGGCATCACCATGGAATTCGAATTCGGCATGAATTGGGCGTTCTATTCGCACTATGTCGGCGACATTTTCGGCGCGCCGCTGGCGATTGAAGCGCTGATGGCCTTCTTCCTGGAAGCGACCTTCATCGGCCTGTTTTTCTTTGGATGGGATAAATTGTCGTCGCGCGCGCATCTCGCCGTGACCTGGTTGGTGGCGCTGGGCAGCAATCTCTCGGCGCTCTGGATTCTGATCGCCAATGGCTGGATGCAGAATCCCGTCGGTTCGGCCTTCAATCCAGACACCATGCGGATGGAGGTAACGGATTTCGCGGCAGTTCTGTTCAACCCGACCGCCCAGGCCAAATTCGTGCATACGGTGTCGGCAGGATACGTCTGTGGAGCCGCTTTTGTGCTCGGAATTTCGGCGTTCTACCTGCTCCGCGGGCGCCACGTGCAGCTTGCCAAACGGTCCTTCGTGATCGCGGCCGCGTTCGGCGTCGCGGCGGCTCTGTCCGTGATCGTGCTGGGTGACGAGAGCGGATATACCATCACCGATAACCAGAAGATGAAACTCGCCGCCATGGAGGCGATGTGGCACACGGAGCCGGCGCCAGCGGCGATCACCGCTTTTGGCATTCCTGACATGCAGACGCGCAGGACCGATTATGCCATTCAGGTCCCTTGGCTGATGGGCCTGATCGGTACGCGCTCGATCGACCAGCAAATCCCCGGCATCTTCGAACTTGTGAAGAAGACGGAGGGGAATATCCGCGACGGCCTCGTGGCTTACGAAGCTCTGGAAAAGCTCAAGAAGAACCACGCGGACCCTGCCGCCCGCACCGTGTTCGAAAAGACCCGCAGCGATCTCGGCTATGCTTTGCTGCTGAAGCGCTATGTCGCTGATCCGATGCAGGCGACATCCGAGCAGATCAGCGAGGCGGCCTGGTCCACGGTGCCGAGCGTTCCGTCGCTGTTCTTCGCGTTCCGGTTCATGGTGCTGTTCGGCTTCGTGCTGCTGGCGGTGTTCGGTTGTTCGCTATTTTACACGATGCGGGAGGCACCGGTGCCGCGCTGGTTGTTCACGCTGGCGCTGTGGTCGATGCCGCTGCCCTGGCTCGCCGCGGAACTGGGCTGGTTCGTCGCCGAGTTCGGACGCCAGCCGTGGATCATCGACGGCGTCCTCCCGACCTTTCTTGCAACCTCCGAACTCGGCGTCTCCGATCTGGTGCTGACGATTGTCGGATTCACCGCGGTTTACGGCGTGTTGGCGGTTATCGAAGTCAGATTGATGTTGCAGGCGATCAAGAAGGGGCCCGACGCGATGACGGGGAATGCCAGCCCGCTCGGCGATTTTGCTGCGGTCACCAGCTTCGGCTTTCGGCCGGCCGAGTGAACCGCGCCAAATGACCAAGGAAATGCAGTCATGATTCACGCTCTCTTCGACTATACGACGCTGCGCCTGATCTGGTGGGCACTGCTCGGAATCGTGCTCATCGGTTTCGCGGTCACCGACGGCTTCGACATGGGGGTCGGCGCGTTGCTGCCCTTTGTGGCAAAGACCGACATCGAGCGGCGCGTTGCCATCAATACCATCGGGCCGGTGTGGGAGGGCAATCAGGTGTGGTTCGTGCTCGGAGGCGGGGCGCTCTTCGCGGCGTGGCCCGCGCTCTACGCGCTCAGCTTCTCGGGATTTTACCTCGCCATGTTCCTGGTGCTGTTCGCGCTGATCCTGCGACCGGTCGGCTTCAAGTATCGTTCGAAGCGGGAAAGCGTGGCGTGGCGTCGCAACTGGGACTGGGCGCTGTTCGTCGGCGGCGCCGTCCCGGCGCTGATATTCGGGGTCGCGGTCGGCAATGCGCTGAGAGGCGTGCCGTTTCACTTTACCGACGATCTGCGTCCGATCTATGAAGGTACGCTGTTCGGATTGCTGAATCCGCTCGGGCTGTATTGTGGTCTGGTGTCGCTCGCCATGCTGGTGATGCACGGCGCGGCTTGGCTCGCGTTCAAGGCGGAGGGCAGTGTCGCCGATCGCGCCGCTTCGACAGGACCTAAGGCAGCCCTGATCACGGCCACTCTGTTCGCGGGCGGCGGCGTTCTGATCTGGCTCGGGGCATTCGGCGGCTACCATGTGAGCAGCCCGATCGTCTGGGACGGTCCCTCCAATCCGTTGGGCAAAGCGGTGGTGCTGGATTCGGGGGCTTGGCTGCAGAACTTCCGTGCCACGCCGTGGCTGGCGATTGTTCCATTGCTTGGCATCGTCGCACCGCTGCTGGCAGCTATCGGCTTTCGCGCCCGGCGCTCGGGCCTGACGTTGCTGGCTTCCAAGCTCGGGATCGCCTGCATCATAGCGACGGTCGGCCTCGCAATGTTTCCCGTCATCCTTCCATCGAGTACGCATCCGGGCGACTCGCTCACTGTCTTCGATGCTTCGTCGAGCCAGGCGACGCTGCGCAACATGCTGATCGTGACCGTGATCTTCCTCCCGATCGTCCTTGCCTACATCGCCTGGGTGTACAAGGTGCTGTGGGGCAAGGTCGGCGCAACCACCGTCGGCAATGCCGGGACGGCAGCCTACTAAGCGAAAGACAGCGGAGACGACACGATGTGGTATTTTGCCTGGATCCTCGGCCTCGGCCTCGCAGCCACCGTCGGCATTCTCAATGCGCTCTGGTATGAGCTGCGAACCGTCCGCGAGAAGGAGGACGTGGTGGCGCCTCCGATGCCGACGCCTTAACCGACGGCGGCTCATTGCTGCACTCCAAAGACATCCGCTTGGTGGATTCGGTTGCATCGAACGGAGTGTGATCTGCGTTCCCGGTCGAACGCACCTGACGCGGTTTCAAGTCTGCTCGCCAATATTCATCATAGCGGGTTAGCGATCCACTTTGCTGAATTACACAAGTGCCCGCTTCAGGCCGCGCCGATCACCATTTGGCGTCCTTGGCTCTGACGGCTGAACGGTCGCGGTGCGCAATAGCTTCAACAATTGTCTCTGCGTCCACCGAGCGACAGCATTAAAGCCGTCACATAGGGGATGCAAACCGCTGGCAGGACGATAGCGGGTCGCTTTGTCCGGATGCCCGACGTCGCCTTTCGGGGCGTTCCGGGTATCGCAGCCGGACCATGCCGCAACGATCGTGGGCCGATCATATGAAGTGGCGATGGATGGCGATCGCGACCTCAGCTTGAGGAAAATTGGTCCGTTCGGATCAGGCGGCGACCATTCCAGCTGATACACGGCATCGCGCCAGGCTGGAATGTGCTGTTGAGGCGTGCCAAAAAGTTGATTCACATCTCAAAGGAAAGCGGCTGGCGCGACACCTGCATCGGGCAGAGGGCCGCGCCAGCAGGGCCGGATTACGTTCCGTCAGTAGCGCGCATCCGCGGGCTTCCTGTCTTTCGGCCAGTCGTTCATCTTCGGCGCGAAATCCGGCCGTGGCTGATGGCTGAAATACTCCGCGACATCGAGCGCCTCCTGGTCGGACAGGCCGCCTTGTCCGAGGGGAAATTTCTCATGAAAGCCGATCGGCATATTGCGTTTGACGAAGGCCGCCGCCGTGTTGGTACGCGCCATGCCTGCGCCGATATTGAAGGACTCGTCGCCCCAGAGCGGCGGATAGACGTATCGGCCATTGGCCTGCTTGAGCCCTTCGCCAGTCTCGCCGTGACACACCGCGCACTGCGCCGCATAGACCTGCTTGCCGTTTTCAACGTTGGGCTTGAGCGAGGCGTCGATCTTGCCGACGCCGCGGCCGGCGACCTTGTCGCTCGGCTTGGTCTCGCGCTTCATCCAGTCGAAATACGCCACCATGGCGGCCATGTCGGCCGACTCCTTTGGTAACGGCTTTCCGTTCATGGAACGCAGGAAGCATCCGTTGATGCGGTCTTCGAGCGTGATGATGCGCCCGGCGCGCGGGGCATAGCTGGGGAAGAAGGCGGATACGCCGACGAAGGGGGATCCGTCGGCGACGGTGCCTGCATTGAGGTGGCAGCTCGTGCAATTCAGCGCGTTGCCGACATTGGCCGGCAACAGCGCCTTGGTGTCCAGATGCAGCCGCGCGCCGCGCACCGCCTGATCGGCGTTGGGAAGGGCAAGCAGATCGGCCAGCCGCGGCGTCTCGAAAGCGGACGAATCCGTCACGGCGGGATCGAGTTCTGCCCGCATCTTCCTGACTGCCGACGCTGCGACAGGCTTTGCGTGGTTGCCATAGCTGTCACGAACGAAGCTCAGGATCTCGGCGATTTCCGAATCGGACAGCCGGCTGAAGGCGGGCATCGTGTAGACGCGCGCATGGGTGGCGGTTGAGGCGGTTTTCCAGCCGGTCAGGGTGAGATGGATCAGCGTTGCCGGATCGGCGGTTGCCACCGTCGGATTCTGCGTGAGCGGCGGGAAGACCCCCGTGACGCCGGCGCCATCCGGACGATGGCAATCGACGCAGAACTGCGCGTAACCGAGACCTCCGCGCGTGGTGAAAAGGTTGGGCGGCACCGCGTCTGCTGCAGCGGTCGGCGCGGTCGGGGCGGGTAGGTCCCCTTCTCCCGGCGGCAGCGATTTCAGATAGGTGGCGATGGCGGTCAGATCGGCATCCGCAAAATGCTGGGTGCTGTTGTGAACGACCTCGGTCATGCCGCCGGAGGCCGTCGCGAAGGCGTTCTGGCCGGTTTTCAACAGCAGCGCGGTTTCTTCCACCGTCCACAGATTGCGCAGGCTGACGGCGCGCCAGGCTTCGACGGTCTCGCCGGCCAGAAAATACTTGCCGCTGGAGCCGGCGTCGCTCATGGCCTTTTCCTGGAAGCCGATGCCACGCGGCGTGTGGCAGGCGCCGCAGTGGCCGGGGCCTTGGACGAGGTACGCACCGCGATTCCAGACCGCATCCTTGGCTGCATCTGGTTGAAATGGCGACGCATCGAGAAACGCGAAATTCCAGAACGACAGCGTCCATCGCATGTTGAAGGGCCAGCTCATGGCCAACGGCTTGTTCGGCTGCCGGACAGCTGCCTGACCCTGCATCAGGTAGGCGAACAAGGCGCGCATGTCCGCCTCGGTCAGCCTGGCGTAGGACGGATAGGGCATCGCGGGGTAAAGGTTGTGCCCATCAGCTGCCACCCCGCGCCGCATCGCGCGGTCGAACTGCTCAAACGAGTATTTGCCGATGCCGGTTTCGGCGTCGGGCGTGATATTGGTCGAGTACAGCGCACCGAACGGCGTCATGAGCCCGCGTCCGCCAGCCATCGCCGGCCCTTTGGCCGCGGTATGGCAGGCGATGCAATCGCCGAGTTGCGCGACATATTCGCCGCGCTTGATCAAAGCCATGTCTTGTTCGGAAATGGTCGCAGGCTGCCTGATGGTGCCGTCGCTCGCCGCACGCGCTCCGATCGTCCAAGCCGCAACGCCTAAGAACATAGACACGCCAAGGCTCGCGTACAGCAACCGGCCGATCTTCATAGCATTCCATCCTTCAATTGGTCCTCTCGCACCCACGGGCAGGTCGAGCGGTCCAGCTTTCTTGAACAGAATGTCACGTCCGACGCAGCGACGCGTTGCGACAGGTCAAACAGCCGTACGTCGCGCACGGTCCGGCGCGTTCTGCAGATCAAGGATGCTCGTCCTTGGCATACCGTTGGATCGGCCGTGCGCTTCCAATTGTCGGGGCGGCCTTCTCACGCGATATCGGCAATAACCTGCTGCAGCAGATCCCGCACGCGGCCGGCGACGCTGCCGAGTTTCGGATTGTCGATGCCGCTCATCGATGCCACCGGATCGACCGCCGAGATTTCGACGGCATTTCCGTCGCGCTGCTGGACGACGACGTTGCAGGGCAGCATTGTGCCGACCTTGTCCTCGAGTGTCAGCGCCTCATAGGCCAGTTTCGGGTTGCAGGCGCCCAGGATGAGATACGGCCGGAAATCGACGCCGATCTTCTTCTGCAGCGTGTCCTTGACGTCGATCTGCGTCAGCACGCCAAAGCCGTGCTTCTTCAATGCGTCGGTCGTGGCCGCGACAGCGGCGGCGAACGGGAGGTTAACGGTCTTTGAAAAGTGATAGGTCATGTCTTTTCCTTTGACTCATGCAAATTACAACGCCCGCGGCGATCGAGCGCCGCGCCTGAATTATGAGAAGGCGCAGCCGCTGCGGACGCCAAGCCTCTTGAAGATGATAGCGGCCGGACAAAAGCCGGTGATCCCGGCCTGAAACATGTTCAATCCCGCAAAAGCGGTGAGCAGGAACCAGTACGGGCTCACCAGCCAGCCAAGGCCGAGGCCGAGCAGCACGACAAATCCTGCAAACGTGAGTACTGCCTTATCGATATTCATGACGTGTTCCTTTTCCTGCATTTGAGAGAGTCAGATCCGGCTCAGCCCGGCCGTGGTCCAGGCTACGATGTTCTTGGTGTCCATCGCTCCAGACGTCCGTGCGATCTCGCGGCCGTCGTGCATCAGCAGCAGCGTCGGAATGCCGCTGATTCCCAGGCGCGCGGAAACCGACGGCGCAGTGTCGGAATTCAGCTTGAGCAAGCGGACGTTCGGTTCAAGTTGCTTCGCGGCGCGTTCGAACATCGGCGCCATGGAACGGCACGGACCGCACCAGGGAGCCCACACATCGACAAGCAGAGGGATGCTGCTCTGTGCCAGGTGGCGATTGAAACCCGCCTCGTCGACCTCGACGGGGTGCCCGTCGAAGATCGGCTGATGACAGGATCCGCATCGCGCTGCGGTCGCCGCCCGTTCGGCGGGGAGCCGGTTGATCTTCCCGCATTGTCCGCAGATGATCTGCACGCTGCTGGTCATGTGCCCGTCTTGACCTCCTTGATCTTGGCGATGTTCAGTTTGTCGAGCAGAAATCGTTCATAGAACGGCTCGCTTTCGCCGCGGCGAATTTTGCGAAGGAAGTATTTCTCGAATGCCACCTTGGCAAGGTGGACCCATTCGCCTTTCGAAGACCAGTTGACGTTGCGGGGCGGAATTTGCGGCTGCGCCAGAAATGCGACGCCCGAGTCGCCGAAATCCGCCAGACAGATCGCATTCCATGTCGGCTGAGCCGTCGGCGTTTGCCCCCTCAGCAACGCCCCGATATTCATGGCCGTCGCCGTGACCATCGACTCGATCATGAAGCCCGTTTTCGGGACGCCGACAGGGACCGGGGTTGCCCCCGTCGGGGCGATCGCCACGCATACGCCGACCGCAAACACATTCGGAAATTCCGGATTGCGCTGGTGCTTGTCGACGATGACAAAGCCGCGGGGGTTGGTGAGCTTCTCGATGCCGCGGACGGCATCGACGCCACGGAATGCGGGAAGCATCATTGAATAGGAGAACGGCAGTTCGTGACTCCTGCGGACCGACCCGTCATCCGCGAGCTCGTCGACGGCCATACGTCCTTGTTCAACGGATTTCACGCGGGCGCTTGTGATCCATTTGATATGCTTTTCACGCATTTCGCTCTCGAGCAGGCCCTTCGTGTCCCCGACTCCGTCCAGTCCGAGGTGTCCGATATAAGGTTCCGAGGTGACGAAAGTCATAGGCACGCGATCACGCAGCTTCCTCCGGCGCAACTCGGTTTCCAGAATGAACAGAAACTCATAGGCGGGGCCGAAGCACGACGCGCCTTGCACGGCGCCGATCACCACGGGTCCCGGGTTTGCCGCCAGCAGTTCAAATGCCGCGTTGGCATGGGCCGCATGATCGACGTGGCAGATCGATTGCGTATGGCCGTCCGGGCCCAGGCCCGGGATCTCGTCAAAGGCAAGCTCTGGTCCGGTAGCCACGACCAGATAGTCATAGTTGACTGACGTGCCGTCTGCGAGTTCGACCCGATTGTCCGCTGGATGCACACGCCGAGCGCCTTGCGTCAATAGTCGGATGCCTTTGCGCTGCATGATGTCGACGAGGTCGATTTCGATATCGCTGCGCTTGCGCCAGCCGATCGCTACCCAGGGGTTCGACGGGACAAAATGATAGACCGGCCCCTGGGAAATGACGGTCAGGCGATCGCCCGGCCGCAGTTTCGGCAGCACTTCATAGGCCATCAGCGTCCCGCTAAGACCTGCTCCAAGAACAACGATATCCGCCATGGTCGCCTCCGTTTGCTACGCTTTTTGCGTGCGGCCGAGCCGGTTGACCCCAGCTTTTTGGACCGCGATGGTTGACTATATATTCGAAACAACGTATATACGCAACTATGAATATGGAAATCGAAGTGATGGAAGCTGCCGCGGATAGCGCGGTCGACCTCCTTAAGGCCTTGGGCAATCGCCACCGGCTGCTGATCATCTGTCAGCTGATCGATGGCGAGCGATCGGTTGGAGACCTTGCCGGCTTCCTCGGCCTTCGCGATTCGACCGTGTCCCAGCACCTTGCGCTCCTCCGCAAGGATGGGCTGGTTTCGGCCCGGCGCGATGCTCAGTCGATCTACTATTCCATCGCGAGCGATCCCGCGCGCGAGATCTTGACGACGCTTTATCGCGTGTATTGCGCGCCGCAAAAAACGCCAAGGGCAAAGACGCTGCAAAAAAAGACTGCGCGGGCGTAAGCGTTCTGGTGTTGAGGCAGGTCAATGATTGCGTTCCCAGCCCTGCAAACGTGCATCTGCAGATGCACTGTCCTTCAAAGCATTTATACAGGATTGCGAGTATCCCAATGCGGTTGTTGATAAGGATTGCGGCTCTGGTCGCGACGATCCTGAGTGCGCCGGTCGCCGGCGCCCAGACGCTCACGGTAGTCGCCCGCTCGGTTGCCGATGAGAAGGCTGTATTCGCCACCGTTGAAAGCGTGAGCGTCGTTCCTGCGCGCGGGCGAATTGGCGGCACGATCGTTCAACTCAATGTACGCGAGGGCGATCCGGTTACGCGTGGCCAGGTGATCGCCGCTATTGGGGACGAAAAGCTTGCACTGCAGATGAAGTCGCTGGATGCGCAGATCGACGCTCTGCAGGCCCAGTCGACCCAGGCGCAGACCGACTATTCGCGAACCGAGGGACTCGTGGAACGCGGCACGCTCCCGCGTGTCAAACTGGATGAGGCGAGGACGGCCCTCAATGTGGCCGAGAACGGCCTGCGTGCGCGAACGGCCGAACGGGCGGTCGTCCAGCAGCAGTTCAATGAAGGGCAGGTCCTGGCTCCGGCCGACGGGCGCGTCTTGAAGAAGCAGGTGGCCGTGGGCTCGGTAGTCCTGCCCGGTGACGCGGTCGCCATGATTGCGCAGCAGAATTTCAAGTTGCGTCTACGCGTTCCCGAACGTCACGCGCGCTACTTGAAGGCCGGCGACAAGATCCGGGTTGACGGAGCCGAATTCGGCGACCATGCGCCGAAGTCGGGCACGATTGAACTTGTCTATCCCCAGATCGAGGACGGCCGGGTAGTCGCCGATGCCACGGTGGAGGGTCTCGGGGAATATTTCGTTGGCGACCGTCTTCGCGTCTGGATCGCGGGCGGGGAGCGCACGGCCTTTGTGATTCCATCGACCTACGTCACAATGCGCTTCGGCATCGACTATGTCCTGTTGCGTCAGGCTGACCGCCCCATCAGCGTGCCGGTGCAGCGCGGTCGCGATCTGCCGACGTCCGATCTTTCGAACGGCCTTGAGATCCTGTCGGGTATTCGCCCCGGCGATGTACTGGTGCAACCGTGAACCTTGGCCTGTCCGGGCGACTGACAAAGGCGACGATCAATTCGCCGCTAACGCCGCTGTTTCTCCTCGCCGCTCTTATTGTTGGCCTGATGGCCGTCGTCGTGATCCCGCGCGAGGAAGAGCCGCAGATCAGCGTTCCGATGGTTGATATCCGGATCAATGCCGACGGCCTGCGGGGGCCGGATGCCGTTGAACTCGTCACCAAACCGCTCGAGGCCATCGTCAAGGGCATCGATGGCGTGGAGCATGTCTACAGCCAGACCGAAGACGACCGCGTCATGGTCACCGCGCGTTTTCTCGTCGGCACGAAGTCCGAGGATGCGATCCTTCGCGTCCATGAGAAAATACGCGCCAATCTCGACCGGATCCCGGTCGGCATTCCCGAGCCGTTGATCGTCGGACGGGGCATCAACGATGTCGCCGTGACTATCCTCACGCTTTCCCCGAAGCCCGAAGCTGCCGACCGCTGGTCGGACAAGGATCTCTACGAACTCGCCGACAAGCTGCGTTCCGAACTGATGAAGGTGGACAGCATCGGCCTGACCTACATCGCCGGCGGCGGCGCCCAGCAGATCAGGGTCGAGCCGGACCCGGAAAAGCTGTCGCTGTTTGGGGTGACGCTCCAGCGACTCGTTGCCAAGGTCAAGGACGCCAACCGGTCGTTCATGGCGGGGCAGGTCCGGGACGCCGGGATCGTGCGTAGCGTGTCGGCTGGCCAGACGCTGGCCGGCATTCCCGATATCGGCCTGCTGTTGATCTCGACGCGCGACGGACGTCCGGTCTACGTCAAGGACGTCGCTGCCGTGGTCATCGGACCGAATGCGGCCGAGCACCGCGTCTGGAACGATGCGCGCGATGGCAAGGGCAACTGGCAGCGGGTGCCCGCTGTCAGTCTGGCACTCGCCAAGCGGGCAGGCGCCAATGCGGTTGTGGTGTCCGAGGCTATTGCGGACCGGCTGGAGGGGCTGAAGTCTCGCCTCATCCCGGATGACGTCCAGGTTACGGTGACCCGCGACTACGGCGAGACCGCGAACGAAAAGGCCAACGAACTCCTGTTTCACCTCGCGCTCGCGACGATCTCGATCGTCATTCTGATCGCGGTCGCCATTGGTTGGCGCGAGGCGCTGGTCACGCTGGTCGTGATTCCGACGACAATCCTGCTGACGCTGTTTGCGGCCAATCTGATGGGCTACACGATCAATCGCGTCAGCCTGTTTGCCCTGATCTTCTCGATCGGCATCCTTGTCGACGATGCCATCGTTGTGGTCGAGAATATCGCCCGTCATTGGGGCATGCGCGACGGGCGCCCGCGCCTGCAGGCAACGATCGAAGCCGTTGCCGAGGTCGGAAATCCGACGGTCGTGGCCACGCTGACCGTCATTGCCGCCCTGTTGCCGATGCTGTTCGTGTCGGGGCTGATGGGCCCGTATATGGCGCCGATCCCGGCCAATGCCTCCGCTGCGATGTTGTTCTCGTTCTTCGTCGCCATGGTCGTGGCGCCGTGGCTGATGCTGCGGCTGGCCCCGAAGGGCGATGCCGCGGCTGGTGGCCACGCGGCGCGTGATGAAGGGGCTCTTGGGCGGATCTATCGGCGCATCGCGGCTCCGATCATCCGCAGCAAGCGTTCGGCCTGGATCTTCCTGGTCGGCGTCGGCATCGCAACATTGCTATCGATGACACTGTTTGCGACCAAATCCGTGACGGTCAAGTTGCTGCCGTTCGACAACAAGTCCGAGATCGCGGTCGTGGTCGATCTGCCGGAAGGCGCCAGCCTAGAGGACACCGAGCGGACGCTGTTTGCCGCGAGCGTGATTGCGCGCGATCTGCCCGAAATTACTTCGGTGCAATCCTATGGCGGCACGCCGGCGCCGTTCAATTTCAACGGTCTCGTTCGCCACTATTACCTGCGGGAGCGGCCCGAGCTGGGCGAATTGCAGGTCAACCTTGCCGCGCGCTCCGACCGCAAGCGGGCGAGCCACGACATCGCACTGGATCTGCGCCAGCGCCTGAAGGCGGTCAACACGCCGGCCGGCACCAGCATCAAGGTCGTCGAGGTGCCGCCGGGGCCGCCTGTGCTCGCTACTCTTCTTGCTGAAATCTACGGGCCGGACGCGGCAACGCGCCGGGCCGTCACCGCCGAAATGAAGAAGGTTTTCGCCGAAGTGCCGTTCATCGTCGATATCGACGATTCGATCGGCGAGAAGCGACCGCGGCTGCGACTGTCTATCGACCAGGACCGGCTCGAATTCTTTGGGGTCGAGCAGCGTGACGTCTACGACACCATCCAGACGCTGTTCGGGGGCGTGTCGGTGGGGTATTCGCACCGTGGCGAAGACCGCAATCCGATCGAGATCGCCGTCCGGCTGCCGAAGCGTGACCTTGCGTGGACGGAGGCGCTGGCCTCGACCCCGGTGCCCGCCAACACCTTGCCGGGAAGCAAAACGGTCGTCGAACTCGGCCAGGTCGTGAAAGCGACCACGGAGGAGGGATCGCTCACCATCTTCCGTCGCGACGGACGATTTGCCGACATGGTGATGGCTGAACTCGCTGGCCGCTTCGAGGCACCTCTGTATGGCATGCTCGAGGTTGCCAGCCGCGTCGACGCCCACGACTGGGGGGCGCTGCCGAAGCCGGTGATTAGCCTGCATGGCCAGCCGGCGGACGAGTCGCGGCCCTCGATCCTGTGGGACGGCGAATGGGAAATCACCTACGTGACCTTCCGCGACATGGGCGCCGCTTTCGGGGCCGCAATCCTGGGAATCTACGTGCTGGTGGTGGCTCAGTTCCGCAGCTTCCGGCTGCCGCTGGTCATCCTCACGCCGATCCCTTTGACATTGATCGGGATTCTCATCGGCCACTGGCTTTTGGGGGCAGCCTTTACGGCGACCTCGATGATTGGCTTCATCGCGCTGGCGGGCATCATCGTCCGCAACTCGATCCTGCTGGTCGACTTCATTCGCCACAGCGGAGGGGACGGCAGGCCGCTGCGTGATGTCGTGCTCGAAGCGGGCGCAGTGCGCTTCAAGCCGATTCTTCTCACCGCCTTGGCGGCGATGATCGGCGCAGCAACGATTCTCGTCGATCCGATCTTCCAGGGGCTGGCGATTTCGCTGTTGTTCGGGCTGGCGTCGTCGACGCTGCTCACCGTTCTCGTCATACCGGCGATCTATATCGCGCTTAGGGGCGAGAAATCCGTTGGCTGAGAGGTGGGGCCGCGATGACGCCGAGTTCGTCAGAGTGCAACGATTCGGAAGTGCACCGCGGACACTCACCGTCAGCCTAGTTGCTGCAAATCAATGACGGGTCCGACACGGGTGTTATGAAGACTTGTGCAAGCGAATTCGTTCGAATCTGTGGGATCGAAAGGAAGAATTGCCATGATCAAAATCGCCGCTGTCGTTTGGATTGTTCTCGGTACCGCCTTGGCAGGTTGCGCGTTGCTTGCTGTCCTGAGCATACCCAGCCTTGCCAACCAGGGAATGAAGCTTATTCCGATGGTGGTGCTGGGCGGCTTCCTGGTTGCGATGCCGCTGTCGTTCCTGATTGCCCGAAAGATTGGCCGCCGGGCGGCAGCATAGGAGGCAACAGCGAAGGCTGGACGCGGCCGCACCATCAGCTTGATGCGCCCCGCAACGGGGTATCTGCAGGCTGCCTCGCGGTCGCGTTCGTCGGGATGGTTGGCTCATCCTCTCGGCAATGCCGGTATCCAGCCAATCTTTCGTCCGCCGCGAGGCGCCAATCTACTTCTGCAGTCCAATGGGCGGAGACCGATGCAGGTCACGGCGGATGATTGACGCATCCGGATCGGATTGATGCTCAATTCCGAGGAAGTTGGCGCGATCGCGATTTTTGAAGCCTTCGCGCGATCCTTCGAACTCTCGTTCGGAACGATAGCCCTTCTCACGGTCGGGACCGAAACGTCGCTCGAGGGATTCTGCCGCTGCGGCGTTCAGGGTGGCAATCACCACAATGGGGCAAATGAGAGAGGTCGTTTTCATTTGGCCCGGTCTCCTTTCGCCCGAGTCGGGAACGGCGCCGGTTCCGACCACCGCCGATCTATCGACGAAAATGAGCAAAACTGCGACCACAGCGCATTGTGCTGGCTGCGCGCCGGATGTCCCGGGCCACCATCCCGCGCCCGTCGCGGGAAGGCGAAGCTATGGCTGTTTGTGAACGATCAGTGGCTCACATCAGCCTTGTCGCTTATGGGGCAGATTGCACTTGGCGCCCAACTCCGTCGTTCCCTCACTGCCTGGAATAATCTCTGGCAGCAGAACGCGTGAACCCGCGATGAAGCCCCTGACGGCGTCATGAACGATGTCGTCAAGTCGTTCGGGGGTCGGGGTACCGTAAACAAATCGCCGGATTGCCAGGTAGAAGATCCGTCCGTGCAGTCCCCAGAACATCTCCACTTCGCGCTCTGACAGTGGAGCCGTGGAAATGTCCGGCAGCCCAAGCTCATTCCGCATTTCGTGGCAGGCGGGTTCGATGATCTCTTTGCGGACGATCTCGAGATAGCGCTTGGTGATATCGAAAGACTTCAATCCGGAAAAAACGAAAATTCTGACCCAGTCGTGCTCGAAAACCCGGTCGACATATTCGAGATAGAACTGGGTCAGGCGCCGCTCCAACGAGATGCTGCGGTTCTTGATCAGTGAGCTCCACGACGGCTCCCAGCGGCTGAGATACACCTCCTCATAGACCCGCTCGATCAGCGCTTCCTTGCTCGGGAAATGGCGATAGATCGCCGAGTGCGTAATACCCATTCGCTTGGCCAGTTCGCGGGTCTGGCCTTCGAACCCATGCTCGGCAAAGAAGCGGATCGCTTCATCAATGATGAATCGCTCACGATCGGCGGCGCGCATGTTGCGCCGGGGTGTCTTTGTTTTTGCAGCCTTTTTGACCATCGAGCGTCCCGGTATCGCGGCATCGTTCAGGCCGTTGATAGCGCGCCCACGAAAAATGACCAAATGGTCGGTATCTGTTGACACGGTTTTCGACGCGTGATCTAGATTTAAGACCAGTTGGTTACAAATCTGGATGAGTGGAACGGCCCGGAGAATTTGCCTTGAAGGCGCGAGCGTTCAGTTATGCGCGTCCCACCACCGTGGTGGAGGCGCTGGAGACATTCGCGACGTCCGGCGCGGATGCGAGCTATATCGCCGGTGGCCAGAGCCTGGTGCCGGCACTGGCCTTGCGCCTGCAGGCTCCCGAACTGCTCATCGACATCGCCCATATCCCGTCGCTTCGTGGCATCGAGTTGCAGGGGCGATGGCTGCGGATCGGCGCGCTGACCCGGCATTGCGAGGCGCTGACCGATCCCCTGATCGCCCGGCACGCGCCGCTGCTGCGCGAGGCCGCCCCCTTCGTTGCGCACCCGGCGATCCGCAACAAGGGGACGCTGGGCGGCAGCGTGGCGCTGGCTGACCCGGCTTCCGAATTTCCGGCGATGATGCTGGCAATGGGCGCCGAGTTGGAAATCGCGGGAAGCGATGGAAACCGCCGCGTGCCGGCCGATGATTTTTTCATCGAGCTGTTTCAGACCGCCATCGAGCCTGGCGAACTGCTTGTTGCCATTCATGTCCCCGTCGTCGGTCCCCGCCATCGCTTGGCGTTTGACGAACTCGCGCGCCGTCGCGGCGATTACGCCATTGTCGGGGCGGGGCTGCTCGCCGAATTCAACGGCGACTGCATCCAGTCGATTCGCGCCGCGTTCTTCTCGGTCGGCAATACGCCGTTGCGAGCCATGACCGTCGAGGGCGTCTTGACCGGCCGCAATCTCGATCGGACCGCCATCGCCGAGGCGCAGGCCGCCCTTGCCGACGATCTGGCGCCGCCTGACGATGAACATACACCGGCCGCCGTGCGCCTACACCTTGCGCGAGTCCTCCTGGGGCGGCTGCTTGGAAAACTGATGGTGGCGGCATGACCGCCCCGGTGAACATCCAAATGACGGTGAATGGCGAGGCGGTATCCTGCGCCGTCGCGCCGCGCGAGACGCTGGCCGATTTCCTGCGCCAGGGACTCGAGCTGACCGGCACGCACACCGGATGTGAAATGGGGGTCTGCGGCGCCTGTCTCGTCGTGCTGGACGGTCAGGTGGTGCACTCCTGCCTGACGTTCGCGGTGCAGGCGGACGGCTCCGTCATCGAGACCATCGAGGGGCTCAACGACCGGTCGGTGATCGCCGACATCCAGGAGGCGTTTCACGCGCGCAATGCCTTGCAGTGCGGTTTCTGCACCTCCGGTGTGCTGATGACCGCCCACAGCCTGCTGTCGCAGCCCGGCGTGCCCTCGCGTGAGCAGATCCGCGACGCACTGTCGGGCAATTACTGCCGCTGTACCGGTTATGAAGCGATCGTCGATGCCATCGAAAGCGTCGCGCGCGATCGCGCCGCTGCGCCTGCCGCCCGGCAAATCGAGGAGGCCGGCGCATGAATGCTCCGTTGAGCCCGCTCGATCGCCCGAACTCCTATATCGGCCGCTCGGTCCCCCGTCCCAATGCAAAGCGGCTGCTCGCCGGCCGCGGTCGCTATGTCACGGACATCGTGCTGCCGCGCATGCTGCACGCGGCGTTCGTGCGCAGCCCCTACGCCCATGCCCGCATTGTCTCCATCGACCTCGATGCCGCGCGAAAAATGCCCGGCGTGCGGCTGATCGCCACCGGCGAGGATCTGGCGCGGCTGTGCACGCCCTGGGTCGGCACGCTCGATCATTTCAAGGGCATGAAGTCGCCGCCGCAACTGCCGCTGCCGGTCGACAAGGTGGTGTGGTCCGGCCAGGCCGTGGTCGCCATCGTCGCCGACACGCGCGCGCTCGCCGAGGATGCGGCCGAGGCGATCATGATCGAATTCGACGAACTGCCGGCGGTCGTCGATATCGATGCCGCGCGCGAGCCCGGTTCGCCGGTCATTTCGCCGGAGCTCGGCGACAACATCTGCTTCCGCACCACGCTCGACACCGGCGGTGTCGACGAGATCTTCGCCAGCGCGGCCCATGTCGTCGAAGGCGAATTTCATTTCGGGCGCCACACCGCGGTGACCATGGAGCCGCGCGCCATCATCGCCGACTACGATGCCAGCGAGTCGCGGCTGACGGTGCATCACGCCACCCAGACGCCGTACCAGTTCCAGGACCTCTATGCGCGCCATTACGGGATTCCGGAAGCCAGCGTCCGGGTGATTGCACCGGATATCGGCGGTTCGTTCGGCATGAAGCTGCACGTCTATCACGAGGACATGGCCGTGGTCGGCCTCAGCATGATGCTAGGCCGCCCGGTGAAATATGTCGCCGACCGCATGGAATCCTTTGTCTCGGATATTCACGCCCGCGATCACCGCGTCCGCGCGCGCATGGCGGCGGATGCCGATGGCACGATCCTGGCGATGGATGTGGAGGATGTCACGGGGATCGGCGCGTTCTCTGCCTATCCGCGCACCAGCGTCGTCGAAGGCAATCAGGTATTCCGGCTGATGGGCGCGCCCTACGGATTCCAGACCTACCGCGCCGATCTGCAGGTGGTGTTCCAGAACAAGGTGCAGATGAGCCAGTACCGGGCGGTCGGCCATCCGATCGCCTGCACGGTCACCGAGCGGCTGGTGGACATGGTCGCGGCCAAAGCTTCGTGCGACGTGTTTGATGTCCGCGCCCGCAACCTGATTCCGGACGATGCCTATCCGTGTGCGTCGCCGACCGGCTACAGGTTCGAGGCGCTGTCGCATCACGCCTGTCTCGCCAGGCTGCGGACGATGATGGACTATGACCGGCTCCGTGCCGAACAGGCTGAACTGCGGACACGCGGTATCCATCGCGGCATCGGCATCGCAGCCTTTGTCGAGATCACCAATCCGGGTCCGGCCTTCTACGGTGTCGGCGGCGCGCGGATTTCCGCGCAGGATGGCGCATTTCTGAAGATCATGCCTTCCGGCGATGTCCACTGCGCGATTTCGGTCACCGAACTGGGGCAGGGCACCGAGACCATCATCAGCCAGATCGTCGCCGAGCATCTCGGCGTCGACCGTGCGCGCGTCAAGGTCACCACCGGCGATACCGAGAACACGCCGAGCGGCGGCGCGACCTGGGCCTGTCGCGGCGCCGGCATCGGCGGCGAGACCGCATTGCAGACAGCAAAGAAGCTGAAAGAGAATGTGCTTTCGGTCGCAGGCGCGATCCTGCAGGAGCAGCCGAACCGGCTCGATATCCGGAACGGCTGGATTATCGATGCGGCGACGGCACAGCAGCGCATCGAACTCGCCGAGATCGCGCGCATCGCCTATTTCCGTTCCGACACGCTGCCGCCCGGCACCCAGGCGCAGCTTTCAATCGCGCATCATTACGCCCCGCAAGGCTATCCGTTCGCGTTCACCAACGGCATGCAGGCCAGCCATATCGAACTCGATGTGGAGACCGGCTTTGTCAGGATCCTGAAGCATTGGGTGGTCGAGGATTGCGGCCGCGTCATCAATCCGATGCTGGTGGACGAGCAGATCCGCGGTGGCGTCGTCCAGGGCCTGGGCGCCGCCTTCTTCGAGGAATGCCTCTACGGCGACGGCGGCCAGCTCATCAACGGCTCGCTCGCGGATTATCTGGTACCGATGGCCGTTGAGATGCCTGACATAGCCATCGCTCACGTCGAGACGCTGACCATGGACACGCAACTTGGCGCCAAGGGTGTCGGCGAGGCTGGCACAGCGGCGGCATCTGCCGCGGCACTGAACGCAGTGAATGACGCGATGGCGCCGTTCGGCGGGGTACTGGCGCAGGTACCCATGACACCCGTACGGATCCTGAAGGCACTTGGTCGAATCTAGCAAGGCAACGAACCAAAAACTCATATGGAGGGGAAAATCATGACGGACGTAATCCGCACTATCGCTCAAAGGAAGATCTCCCGCCGCAGCGCGCTGGCTGGGCTCGGCGCAGGGGCCAGCTTTCTTGCCATGCCGTGGGTCGCACGCGCCGCGGACGACACCGTCCGCATCGGCTTTCCGACGCCGCTGACCGGACCCTTCGCTGCGGAAGCCAAGGATCAGGTCAAGAGCGCCGAACTGGCTGTCAAGCAGTTCAACGACAAGGGCGGCATCAACGGCCGCAAGATCGAATTGCTGGTGCGCGACGACAAGCTCAATGGCGGCGAGGCCGCGACGCGGACGCTGGAACTGATCGAGAAGGACAAGGTCCACGCCATCGTCGGATCGCTGTCGAGCGCCGTGCAGCTCGCCGTCAACGAAGTGACGCGCGCCCGCGGCGTCATCTACGTCTCCATCAGCCAGTCCGATACCATCAACGAGGTCAAGGACTTCAGCAAGTTCACCTTCCATGAAGCGCTCAACCCGCACATGACGGCGGGCGCCGTGGCCCGGCACACCTTCAAGAAGGGCACCAAGGTCGCCTATCTCTCCGCCGACTACGCCTATGGCCATGAGATGGTGCGCGGCTTCAAGCGCGCGCAGGCCGCGATCGGCGCAGAGAACGTCGGCGAGATCCTGCATCCGTTCGGCGCCGCCGATTATTCGACGCTGATGCCGCGCCTGCGCTCGATGCGGCCGGACATCCTGTGCATCAGCAACTTTGGCCGCGATCAGGCCAATTCCATCAAGCAGGCGGTCGATTTCGGCCTCAAGCAGCAGATGAAGATCGTAGTGCCCGTGCTGCTGCACAATCAGCGGCTCGCGGTCGGACCGGAGGTCTTCGAAGGCGTCGTCGGCGGCGCCAACTACTATTGGGGCCTGGAGAGCGAGATCCCGTCGGCGAAAGCGTTCAACGATGCCTATCGCGCGGCCAATGGCGGCGCGATCCCGACCGACTACGGCGCCTATGGCTATACCGGATTGTCGTCCCTGCTGCTGGCGATGCAGGCGGCCGGCGGCACCGACACCGACAAGGTGATCGCGGCGCTGGAAGGCCTCAAATACAATGTGGCCAAGGGGCCGCAGCACTATCGCAAGTGCGACCATCAGTCGATCCAGTCGGTGCTGGTCCTCGAATCGAAGAAGAAGTCTGACATGAAGAGCGACATGGATCTGTTCCAGGTCGTCGCCAACGAACCGGCTTCGGAGGAGGTTCTGCGGAGCTGCACCGAACTCGGTTTCCCCGCCTGACAGGAAATCGAACCCGACCATGGACGCAGAACTCATCCTGATGCAGCTCTTTTCCGGAGTTGCCCTCGGCGCGATCCTCGTCATCGCCGCGCTCGGCCTGTCGATCATCTTCGGCATGCTGGGCGTGGTGAACTTTGCGCATGGCGCGCTGTTCATGGTCGGCGCTTATGCCGGATTGTGGGTGGCGTCCGTCACCGGGAGTTTCTGGTGGGGCCTCGTGGCCGCGCCGATCATGGTCGGCCTGTTCGGTATGGTGATCGAATTCGTCCTGGTGCGGCCGTTGTACGGCCGTTCCATCGACGATCCCCTCCTGCTTACCTTCGGATTGGGTTACGTATTGGTCGAGGCCGTCCGGATCGTCTTTGGCAGCGACGGGATTCCGTTCCCGACGCCACCGCAGCTCACCGGCGTGCTCGACCTCGGCGTCGGCTTCTTCCCGATCTATCGGCTGTTCGTGGTCGGCGTCGTCATCGCCGTGCTGGTGCTGTTGTGGCTGGGCCTTGAGAAGACCCGGTTCGGCCTCATCGTCCGCGCCGGCGCGCGCGACCCCACCATCATGAAGGTGCTTGGCGTCGACATCAGCAAGGTATGGCTGCTGGTGTTCGGTCTCGGTGCCGCGCTGGCCGCGCTCGGCGGCGTGCTGGCCGGGCCGATGCGGTCAGTCAATCCGGAAATGGGATCGCTGGTGCTGGCCGAGGCCTTCGTGGTGACGGTGATCGGCGGCCTCGGGTCGCTGCTCGGCTCGATCATCGCCGGGGTGCTGGTCGGCGTTGCCGTCAGCATGACGGCGCTGTTCGCGCCGGAAATGGCGACCATCGTGATGTTCGCGCTGATGGCGATCGTCCTCCTGATCCGGCCCGAAGGCCTGTTCGGCAAACTCGCGTAACGGAACAGAACCATGTCAACTCCGGCGCTTGCCGCACCGATCCCGTCCAGCACGGCCGCGCCCTCCGCGCTCGCCGGCACCCTGACGACGTACCGCGTGCCGCTGTCGATTGCGGCGCTGTGCCTGCTGCCATGGCTGCTGCCGTCGCAGGCGCTGGCCGTCAACGTGCTGATCTACGGCGTGCTGGCCGTCGGCTACAACCTGCTGTTCGGCTATACCGGCATGCTGTCGTTCGGGCACGCAGCCTTCTTCGGGGCCGGCGCCTACATCGCTGGCATTGCCATCGGCCGGTTCGGCATTCCCTGGTTTGCGGCGGTGCCGCTCGGGGTTGTCGGCGGTGGGGTGCTGGCCTTCATCATCGGGATGCTGTCGACGCGGACGCGGGGCATCTACTTCTCGATGGTGACGCTGGCGCTGGCGCAGCTCATCTATTATGCAGCGCTGCAGGCGTCGTCCTGGACCGGCGGCGAAAACGGCCTGCGCGGCTTCACCGTGGAGAAAATCAACCTGTTCGGATGGAAGATCAATTTCCTCGATCCGGTGAACAAGTACTACATCCTGCTGGCCTTCGCGGCGCTGGCCCTCTGGGCCGTCTCCCGCATCCTGAATTCGCCGTTCGGCGCGGCGATCGAAGCTATCCGCGAGAACGAGCGGCGTGCCCGCACCTGCGGTTTTGATGTCGAGCGGACCAAGCTGCTGGCGTTCACCCTGTCGGGCCTGATCTGCGCGCTGGCCGGCACCATGTCGGCGCTGCATCTGGCCTTCGTGCCGCTCGACCTGCTGCACTACCAGACCTCCGGGATGATCGTCATGATGACCCTGCTGGGCGGCGCACGCAGCTTCTTCGGGCCATTCGTCGGCGCGCTGGTCTTCCTGCTGATGGAGGATGTGTTCTCCCTGTGGACGTCGCACTGGCAGATCATCGTCGGGTCGATCTTCGTTCTTTTCGTCCTGTTCCTGCCAAAAGGCATCTGGGGCACCTTCCTGGCAAAGGTCATTCGATGAGCGCGCCGCTTCTTGCCGTTGACAACATCGGATGCAGGTTCGGCGGCTTCGTCGCGCTGGAGGGTGTTACGACCACGTTCCTGCCGGGCAGGGTGACATCGATCATCGGACCGAACGGCGCCGGCAAGAGCACCTTCTTCAACCTGCTGTCGGGTGTGCTGACGCCGTCAAGCGGATCGATCCGCTTCAAGGGCAAGGATCTGTCGGGAACGCCGCAGCATCAGTTTGTGCATCTGGGCATCGCGCGATCGTACCAGATCACCAACATCTTTCCCGACCTCAGCGTGCACGAGAACGTCCGCGTTGCGGCCCAGGCGACCGCGGCGGGCAGTTCGCGCTACAATATCTGGACCAACCGAAACAGTTTTTCCGAACTCAGCGCAAAGGCCGACGCCGCACTCGAGTCGGTCGGGCTGATCGGCCGGCGCAATGACGTCGCAAAATTTCTGGCCCATGGCCAGCAGCGCGCCCTCGAAGTGGCCATCTCGGTGGTCTCCGATCCCGAAGTGCTGCTGCTGGACGAACCGACCGCGGGCATGGGGCCTGAAGAGACCAAGGACATGGTGGCGCTGCTGGAGAAGCTGGCGGCGCAGCGCACCATCCTCCTGGTCGAACACAAGATGAAGATGATCCTCGGCCTCAGCGACCGCATCCTCGTGCTGCATCACGGGCGCCTGATCGCCGACGGTTCGCCGCGTGACATCCAGACGGACCCCGAGGTCCGTCGCGTGTATCTGGGACAGAACGATGGCTATGCTTGAAACCACGGACCTGCACGCCTGGTACGGCTCCAGCCATACGCTTCACGGCGTGTCGATTTCGGTCGCCCAGGGTGAAGTCGTCGCCCTGGTCGGCCGCAATGGCGCCGGCAAGACCACCACGATCCGCTCGATCATGGGGCTGATGCCGAAGACCGCCGGTGCGATGCGCTTCGCCGGCACCGATCTGGTGTCGTTGCGCGCGCATCAGCGCTTCAAGCTCGGCCTGGCCTATGTGCCGGAGGAGCGCCGGATTGTGTCAGGTCTGACCGTGCGAGAAAACCTGCAGCTCGGCCTGGTGGCCAGCGACGCCGATATCAACGAGCGCGTCGCCATCGACGAGATCGCGGAGAGTTTTCCCCGCCTCAAGGAGCGCCTCGATCAGGAGGCGGTCACCATGTCCGGCGGCGAACAGCAGATGCTGGCCATCGCCCGCGCGATGATCGCCAGGCCGAAGATGATCCTGCTCGATGAGCCCTCGGAGGGCATCATGCCGGTGCTTGTCGAGGAGATGGGCGTGCTGTTCCGCCGCCTGCGCGATCAGGGCGTCACGCTGCTGCTGGTGGAGCAGAATGTCGAATGGGCGCTGCGGCTTGCCGACCGCGCCATCATCATCGACCAGGGCGAGGTCGTCTATGAGAGCAGTTCCGCGGCCCTGCTGGCGGACAAGGAAATCCAGGAGCGTTATTGCGCGGTCTGAGCCGCTTTCTTTAGGACGGCGCCGAAAAGCCGCCGGCCAGGCGTTCGCGCAGGAAGGACACCAGCGCCTGCACGGTGCGCGGCACCTGCGGCGCATAGGGGCGGATGGCGAACAATTGCTCGCCGAACGCGCCGACCACGCGCCAGTCGGTCAGCACCGGATGCAGGCGGCCAGCGGCGATCTCCTGCTGGGCGCTGAAATCGGGCACCAAAGCGATGCCCAGTCCGGCCAGGGCTGCCTCGCGCAGCACTTCGCTGTTGTTGGCGGCGAACACGCCGGAGATCTTCACGGTAATGCGCCCGCCCTTGCCCTTGCGCGGCTCGAACGCCCAGGTCGGCGCCACGCTGTCGCGCAGGTAATGCAGGCAATCATGGACACTGAGATCTTCCGGCTGCATCGGCGTGCCGCGCCGTCTCAGATAGCTGCGGCTGGCTACCAGCACTGAATGGGTATCGCAGAGTTTCCACGCCACATGGGTATCCGGCACAGCGGCGACGTGGCGGACCGCGAGATCGAATCCCTCTTTCGCCAGTGAACTCAGGCGATCCGACAGTTCGAGCTCGATGCGGACTTCCGGATAGAGCCGCAGAAATTCGGGGAGCAGCGGCACGATGCGCTGCCGCCCCAGCGCCACGGGGACGGTGACGCGCAGCACGCCGCGCGGCGCGCCGGCGAGATCCTTCACCCCCGCGAAATTGCGCTCGATCTCGGCAAAGGACGCGCGCGTCGAATCGACCAGATGCTGCCCGGCCTCGGTCAGCCGCACGCTGCGCGTAGTGCGCCGGACCAGCGGCACGCCGATGGCCTGCTCGAGCTCGCTCACCCGGTGGCTCATGGCCGCCTTGCTGACGCCGAGCCGGCCGGCGGCCGCCGTGAAGCTGCCGGTCTCGGCCAGCACGCCGAGCCAGTGCAGGTGCGACCACAGCGATTCCACCTTCTTGGTTTTCATGGCAGCATTGTTCAATATCCTGAACAGTCAGTCCAATCATTTGATCTGTGGTCGCGGGAGCGGGCTCGCTAAACACCCCGGACCTATCAACCGAGGACCGATCATGAGCACGCCAGCCTATTCAGCCACCCAGGACGTCGGAAACTTCATCGATGGCGCTCCGTCCGCGCTTGCGGCAAACCGAAGGCAGGCGGTCTACAATCCGGCGACCGGCGCCGTTGCGCGCCAGGTGGTGCTGTCCTCGGTCGAGGAGGTGAACGAGGCCGTCAAGAGCGCGCGCCGCGCCTTCCCGGCCTGGGCCGACATGCCGCCGATCCGCCGCGCCCGCATCATGAACAAGTTCCTGGCGCTGATGAACGAGCACACCGACACGCTGGCGGCGATGATCACCGCCGAGCACGGCAAGGTGTTCTCTGACGCCCAGGGCGAAGTCGCGCGCGGCATCGACATCATCGAATTCGCCTGCGGCATTCCGCAGTTGCTGAAGGGCGACTACACCGACCAGGTCTCCACAGGCATCGACAACTGGACCATGCGCCAGCCGCTCGGCGTCGTCGCCGGCATCACCCCGTTCAACTTCCCGGTGATGGTGCCGTGCTGGATGTTCCCGGTGGCGATCGCCGCGGGCAACTGCTTCATCCTGAAGCCCTCCGAGCGCGATCCGTCGCCTTCGCTGTTCATGGCCGACCTCTTGATGCAGGCAGGGCTGCCCAAGGGCGTGTTCAACGTGGTGCAGGGCGACAAGGTGGTTGTCGACGCGTTGCTGCAGCATCCCGGTGTCTCCGCCGTCAGCTTCGTCGGCTCGACGCCGATCGCCCACTATGTGCACCAGCAGGGTTCGCAATACGGCAAGCGCGTGCAGGCGCTGGGCGGCGCCAAGAACCATATGGTTGTCATGCCCGACGCCGATCTTAACCAGGCCGTCGACGCTTTGATCGGCGCCGGCTTCGGTTCGGCCGGTGAGCGCTGCATGGCGATCTCGGTCGCGGTGCTGGTCGGCGATGTCGGCGACAAGATCGTTCCGTTGCTCGCCGAGCGGGTCAAGCAGCTCAAGATCCTCAACGGCATGGAAGCCGCGGCGGAAATGGGCCCCGTCGTGACGAAGCAGGCGCTGGAGCGCATCGAAGGCTATATCGGCTTGGGCGTCGAGGAAGGCGCCAAGCTGGTCGTTGACGGCCGCGGCATCAAGGTTGCCGGCCATGAGAACGGCTTCTTCACCGGCGGCACGCTGTTCGACAACGTCACCGCGGAAATGAAGATCTACAAGGAAGAGATCTTCGGGCCGGTGCTGTCCTGCGTCCGCGTCGCCGATTTCGCCGAGGCGTTGCAGCTGATCAACGACCACGAGTTCGGCAACGGCGTATCCTGCTACACCCGCGACGGCAACGTTGCGCGCGAATTCTCGCGCCGCGTCCAGGTCGGCATGGTCGGCATCAATGTGCCAATCCCGGTGCCGATGGCCTGGCACGGCTTCGGCGGCTGGAAGCGCAGCCTGTTCGGCGACATGCATGCCTATGGCGAGGAAGGCGTGCGCTTCTACACCAAGCAGAAGTCGATCATGCAGCGCTGGCCGGAAAGCACGGCGCACGGTGCCGAATTCGCGATGCCGACGGCAAAATAGGTCTGCGGAATTGATCCGGTGCGAGGCAATTGGGCTCGCACCGGCTCTCACCAGACACAAAAGGCTTCCGACTGGAATCGCCAGTTGCCGACGCATTTTGTGGCCGGCCGGACCGATCTAGTGAACGCGAACCCGGACGCTCGAAAAGCCGCGCAGCAAATTATTGATGGCGGGAACGGCCGCGCCGATCTCGAACCGCTCGACCCTTGTCACCAGAGCCGCAAGCACCGAGTGAATCTCCAGCCGCGCCAGATGCATGCCCGCGCAGGTGTGGACGCCGTGGCCGTATCCGACATGGTCGTTGACCTTGCGGCGGACATTGAATGCTTCCGGAGCCTCCCATTTGCGTTCGTCGCGATTGGCGGAGGCATAGAACAGCGCGACGCGCGCGCCCGCTGGAATCCGGACGTCCTCGATGTCGCGATCGGCCGTCAGCTGGCGCGTAAAACCCCGGATCGGCGACTCCAGGCGCACCGCCTCATTGAGGGCGTTCGGAATCAGGCCCGGATCGGCGCGGACCAGATCCCATTGTTCCGGAAACCTGCCGAACAGCCAGATGATGTTCGCCATGGCGAAGATGGTCGTGTCGAGGGCGGGACCAAGGTAATCGCGCATCAGCACCGGACAGCGTGATTCCGGAAAAAGCCCGCGGTCGCTGGCCTCGTAGATCTTGGAAATCCAGCTCCCCGGGCGAATCTTGTCGCGGGTTGCCTCGTTGATCACATAGCTGCGCATTTCGCGGATGCTGTCCTGCGCGGCGGCGCAGCGATCGTTGGCGGCGCCGAGCATGTCGAAGGTTGCCGCAGCCCATTTCAGCATGTTTTGCCGGCCTTGCTCAGGCAGGCCGACGAGCTTGGATACGATATTGACCGGGATATGCTGGGCCAGATCGGTGACCGCATCGAATTCCCGTTGCGCCACCAGCCGCTCGACCAGCGCGCCGGCCATCTCTTCGATGCGCGAGCGGATCAGCGCCAGCTGGCTTGGCAGCATCGGCGCGCCGATCACCTGCCGCATTGCGGTATGGTCGGGCGGGTCGCTGGCGATTGTGGTGCCCTTCGAGCCTTGGTTGGCCGCGTCGTTGGCGGCAACGCCCTCGGCCGAAGAGAACAGCTGATGGGCGCGCAGCGATTCACGCACGTCCTTGTAGCGCGCGATGGCGTAGAGACCGTTACGGGGCAGCCAGACCACGGGACCCCCATCCCGCAGGGCGCGGTAATGCGGGTAGGGCGCGGCGAGCACCTCGTCGCTGTAGAGATCGACGTCATATGACGGAATCGCAGCGCTCATCGCGTCTTCTCCTCCGAGTATTATTTTTGATTTTGGCGCGGCATGGGGATCGATGCCGCGCCGTTTGTTATTCGGCAATCACAGGGTTGCGAAGCACACCGATGCCGGAAACTTCGACCTCCACAGTGTCGCCGGGCTTCATGAACAGCGGTGGATTGCGCTTCAGGCCGACGCCACCCGGCGTGCCGGTGACGATGACGTCACCCGGAAGCAGCGGCAGGATCGTCGAACAATAGGCAATCAGTTCGGGGATGCCCGTGATCAGCTTGTCCGTCGTGGTGCTCTGAACGGTCTGGCCGTTCAGCCGCGTTTCCAGCGTCAGCGTTGTCGGGTCGGGGATCTCGTCCGACGTGACCAGCCAAGGGCCGAAGGCGCCTGTGCCGGCGAAGGTCTTTCCCGCGAGGAACTGGGTGGTGTGGCGCTGCCAGTCGCGGATGCTGCCTTCGTTGTAGCAGGAATACCCCGCGATATGGCTGAGCGCGGCGGCTTCGGAGATATGCCGGCCGGCCTTGCCGATCACCACCGCGACTTCACCCTCGTAGTCGAACTGGTCGGATACGGTCGGCTTGACCATGGGCTGTAGATGGCCGACCTGGCTGCCGGCAAAGCGCGCGAACAGCGACGGCCTCTCGGTCACGGCCCTGCCGACCTCGGCGACGTGATCGCGATAATTCATCCCGACGCAGATGATCTTGTCGGGGTCCGGGATGACAGGCGCAAGCTGCAGCCCCGCAAGCGGGAAATCCGCCTGCTCGGATGCGGCCAGCTTGGCGGCGTCCGCGAGCCCGTTGCCCGCCAGCAGTTGACGCAGCGTCGAGAAGCCGCGCCCGCTCAGTCGCCGGCCGAGGTCGACGACGCCTTCTTCCTTCACGACGCCGTAGGAGGAGCGGCCGTTTTCGACGAACGAGACGAGCTTCATGGGACTTCCTTTTTGATATTCCGTTTGACTTGGAGAGTTGCGAAGGGCCGCAACTAGGACACCGGGCAGGGGGCGGAAACGAGTGCTCCCAGCAGTGCCGGCAGGTCGGCCTGATCTCGGACAAACCCCAGCACGTAGCGATCCGGTCGCACCAGAACGAGTCCGGCCTTGTTCCGCGAGAGCCAGTCTTGCAGCGCCGGTACGGCATCGTCGACGAGGACGATATCGGCGTCGGCAATCTGGCGCCGCACGTCGTCCGGCAGCGCGGCAGAAACGACAGGAGTTGCCAGCAGCGCAAACCGATAGCCGATGCGCGCGTCCAGTCGCGTGCCGTCGGCAAGCACGGGCTGCGGAGCAAGCTGCCCGGTCATTTCGCTTCGTCCCCCGCTCAGGCCGGCGCCCAGTAGCGGCTTTGTCGATTCCATCCGCGGTGCGCCGTCGGCGTTGCGCTTGCCATTGGGCAACCCGGCCTCGATGGCCTTGGTGTTGATGATCCCGCCCAGCCTGATCGCCAGCTCGATATATTCCTGCACGTGCGGAGCGCGCTCGCTCTGATAGCTGTCGAGCAGCGCGTCGCTGTCCTTGAACTTGACCACCCGTGCCAGCTTCCACGCCAGATTGGCGACGTCGCGGATGCCAGCGCACATGCCCTGTCCGAGAAACGGTGGCGTCTGATGCGCGGAATCGCCGGCAAGCAGCAGGCGGCCTGCGCGCCAGCGTTCGGCGATCACCGAATGGAACGTGTAGACCGCCGCGCGCTCAAGCTCGGCATCGTCCGGCGTGATCCATTTCTGGAGCAGGTCCCACACCCGAGGCGGTGTGGTCATGACCTGGGAATCCTCGTCGTCCCGCAGGGTGATTTCCCATCGACGGCGATTGCCAGTGCCACGCACATAGGTCGCCGGCCGCGCCGGGTCGCAATGTTGCAGGCTGTAGTCGCCGAGATCGGGGCGCGGTCGCGTCAGCAGCGCGTCGATCACCAGCCATCGCTCGTGGAAGCCCAGGTCCTGCATGCCGGACCCGATCAGCCGGCGCACCAGCGAGCGCGCGCCATCGCAGCCGACCACATACTTGGCGCGACAGCGCGACAGGCGCCCGTTTGCGAGGTCCTCGAAGCGGACCGTGACACCTTCCGCGTCGCAATCCAGCGCGAAAACGTCACAGCGGTTGCGGACGGTCACGCTCGGCCACCTGGCGAGGCCGGCGCGCAACACCCGCTCGAGATCGGGTTGGTGGAAGCGGTAGCTGGGGTGCCAGCCCATCGCCGAGATGTCGGCGGGACGCGACCAGTCGAGGATCATCTTGCCGTTTGCATCGACGAAATGCATGCCGGGCGACAGGATGACGTCGCGGGCGATCTCGTCGCTGAGACCGATCGTCTCGAATACCCGCATCACCTCGTCGTCGAAGTGGACCGCGCGGGGCAGGTGGTAAGCTTCGGCCTCGCGCTCGAGGACAAGCGTGCGGACGCCGCAAAGACCAAGAAGGTTTGCCAGTGTCGAACCGACCGGGCCTAGTCCGACGATGACGACGTCGGTGTTGGCGTCGGATGCTGCAGGATTGTTGTTTACCATGCATCATCTGTTTCGCAGCTGTCGCGGCCGTTCAACCCCATCGCCACACTTGTCCGCGCAGCGGACAGCATGATCGGCCGGCATGCTTGTCGCGCTGGATGACGCCGCATCGGCCGTCGGCCCCAGTGGATCGGCGGTATCGATCGGCGGGACCTGCGGGGATCGGCCGAGCACAGAGCTGGCAAGAGTCCGCCACGCGGACAAACCAAGCAATTGGTTATTTTTATCGAGGGTTGTCGTTTAGCGGTAGCGCTGGAAACGCCGAGCACAGGCGCAAAACACAACGCTTCGAGGAGGACTCCGTGACGTTTCATTTCGACAGGTTTTCGTTTGTGATGGCGCTGGGGCTCGTCATCTGCCCGATCGGTGCAAAGGCCGACGTCAACGTCGGCGTGCTGGTGTCGTCGACCGGCCCTGCGGCCACGATCGGCAACGCGGAAAAGAATGGCGCAGCTTTTGGCCCCGCCGAGATCGCCGGGCAGAAGGTCAATTACATCGCGGTGGACGAAGCCTCGGATACGACGGCGGCCGTGACCGGGATGCGCAAGCTGATCCAGGAATCCAATATCGACATTCTGATCGGGCCGACCACCACGCCGGGCTCGTTTGCGATCCTCGACACGGCGGCCGAAGCCAAAGTCCCGATGATCAGCCTGGCGCCGACCAATGCGCTGGTGTCTCCGGTCGACGCGAAGCGGCGCTGGGTGTTCAAGACCACGCCGAACGATGAGCACGAAGCCACGCCGCTGTTCGAGAACATGAAGAAGTCCGGCGTGAAGCGGCTCGCGATGATCGGCTTTGCGGATCCTTATGGCGAAGCCTGGAGCAAGGTTGCTGCCGAGTTTTCCAAGAAATCCGGCATCGAGATCGTGGCAGATGAAAAGTATGCCCGCACCGACACCAGCGTGGTCGGCCAGGTCCTGAAGATCGTGGCCGCCAAGCCGGACGCGGTTCTGATCGCGGCTTCCGCAGCGCCTGCGGCATTGCCGGTGCTGCAATTGCGCGAGAAGGGCTACCGCGGCGCGCTGTATGGCACGCTGGGTGCGACCTTCGGCGATTTCCGCAAGCTGACAGGGACAAAGAGCGAAGGCATCTTCGTGCCGCTGAGCCCGACCATCGCTGCGGAATCGTTCCCCGACAGCTATCCCGCCAAGAAGGCGGCCCTGGACTTCATCGCCAAATACGAAGGCAAGTATGGCGTCGACACCCGGAATATCTTTGCCGGATCGGCCTATGACGCGGTGATCCTCGTCGAGCGGGCCGTTCCCGCCGCGCTCAAGGCCGGCAAGCCCGGCACGCCAGAATTCCGCGAGGGATTGCGGACCGCGATCGAAAACCTGAAGGGCGTCATGGGATCGCGTGGCGAATACAACATGAGCCCGACCTATCATACCGGGCTCGAGCAGAGCTCGCTGCTGCTCGGCAAGCTCGATCAAGGCAAGTGGGTGCTGGTCCAGTAATCGTCAGAACGTTCTCCGCGGCACCGCCTTCGGCATCGGCCGGTGGCGGTGTCGTGCCTGCCGCGGCTTCGCCCCGCCGCTTCCGACAGTTGTGAATCGCATCGCTCATGAATTTCGACATTGCCCTGATGCTCGCCCAGGACGGGATCGTGAACGGTGCGATCTATGCCCTGCTGGCGTTGTCAACCGTGCTCGTGTTCCAGATCACGCGGGTGATTTTCATTCCGTCGGGGACGTTCGTGGCGTTCGCCGCGCTGACGCTTGCGGCACTGCAGGCCGGCAAATGTCCGGCGACGGTCTGGCTGCTGGTCGGAGGCGGCCTTGCCGTCGCCGCGCTCGATATTCATCAGCGGCAATGGCGCACCCGCGGCGACGTCGGCGCCATCCTGCTCTGGAATGTCGGATACCCGCTCGCGCTGGCGGCGCTGCTGCAGGTGGTGAAGGCCGACGACTGGCCGGTCCTGGCGCAGGGCGCCTTGTGCTGCCTGATTCTCGTGCCGCTGGGACCGGTGATGTATCGCCTGGTCTACGCGCCGGTCGCAGCTGCCAGCGTTCTTGTGCTGCTGATCGTCTCCATCGCCGTTGACGTCGCGCTGGTCAGCTTCGGCCTGCTGGTGTTCGGATCGGACGGCATGCGGGCGCCGTCGATGATCGACACCGACTTCGCGCTCGGGCCGCTGACGATCACCGGCCAGTCGCTGGTGATCCTCGGAACGTCCGCCGCGCTGATCGCCGGTCTCTACGTCTTCTTCGAACATACGCTCGAGGGCAAGGCGCTGCGCGCCACCGCCGTCAACCGCGTCGGCGCGCGGCTGATGGGCATTGCGACCGGAAAATCCGGCAAGCGCGCTTTTGCGCTGGCGGTGTTCATCGCGGTCTGCGCCGGTCTGCTCGCCGCGCCGACCACGACGATCTATTACGACACCGGATTTCTGATCGGACTGCGCGGCCTGGTCGGCGCCATTTTCGGCGGCCTGGCGAGCTATCCGCTGGCGGCGTTGGGCGCGATCCTGCTCGGCCTGATCGAGTCCGTCTCCGCTTTCGAGGCATCTTCCTTCAAGGAGGTCATCGTCTTCTCGCTGCTGATTCCGGTGCTGCTGGCCCGGACGCTGCTGACCGATGATCCGGGGCACGAAGAAGAATGATTCATCCGCGCATCCTGGTCCTCGTTTTCGTCGCCGTTGTGGGCGTCGCGCCCTTCGTGCTGTCGCCGTTCTCGGTGACGATCCTCAATTATATCGGTCTGTATTCGCTGGCGACGCTCGGCCTTGTGCTGCTGACCGGCGTCGGCGGGCTCACATCGTTCGGCCAGGCGGCGTTTGCAGGCCTCGGCGCCTACTCCACGGCCTGGTTGACCACCGCCTATGGCCTGTCGCCGTGGCTGACCCTGGTGATCGGCCTGCTGTTCACGCTTGGCGTCGGTGCGATCATCGGATTCGCGACGCTGAAACTGTCGGGACACTATCTCCCGCTCGCGACCATCGCCTGGGCGGTCAGCCTGTATTTCATGTTCGGAAATCTGCAAACGCTGGGCGGCCACACCGGCATGGGCGGTCTGCCGCCCGTCACCATCGGGACATTGGCACTGAGCGAAAATTCGGCCTTCTACTATCTGATCTGGGCCACGGTGATAGGGGCGCTGTGGTTGTCGAGCAACCTGCTGGATTCCCGCCCCGGCCGCGCCATGCGCGCGCTCAAGGGCGGCATCGATGTCGCCGAGGCGATGGGCGTCAATACCCAGCGCAGCAAGCTGATCGCGTTCCTGATCGCAGCCGGTCTCGCCAGCGTGTCGGGCTGGCTCTATGCTCATATGCAACGCTTCGTGAACCCGACGCCGTTCGGCCTGCAGATCGGCATCGAATACCTGTTCATGGCCGTGCTCGGCGGTGCCGGCCATATCTGGGGCGCGGTGTTGGGTGCCGGCGTCGTCACCTTGCTCAAGCAGAAACTGCAGGATGTGTTGCCGCACCTCGCCGGCAGCCAGGGCAATCTCGAGGGCATCGCCTTCGGGCTGATCATGGTGCTGGTGTTGCAGCGCGCCAAGGATGGTCTGTGGCCCTGGATCGCCCGCGTGGCGGTCAAGCGGCAACCCCGCGCAATCGATGCGACCGCAGCCGACTTGCTGACGCGCGAGAAGGTCGATACGCGCGCGCCGCTGCTGCAGGTCGACGGCGTCAGCAAGCGCTTCGGCGGCCTGACCGCCGTTCGCGACATGAGTCTCGATATTTCCCGCGGCGAGATCCTCGGCCTGCTCGGCCCGAACGGCGCCGGCAAGAGCACGATGTTCAACCTGATTGCCGGCAGCCTGGGCATCAGCGGCGGCACCGTGACCTTCAATGGCGAGCGGATCGACGGATTGCGGCCGCCGGCCATCGCCCGCCGCGGCATCAGCCGGACGTTCCAGCACGTTCGGCTGTTGCCTGACATGACTGTGCTCGACAACGTGGCCCTGGGCACGCATCTGCGCGCATCGCACGGCGTTCTGCTGTCGGCGCTCCGTGCCGAGCGGAAGCGGGAGGAGATGCTGATGAAGGAAGCGGCGCGCCAGATCGCGCGCGTCGGCCTCGGCGCGCATATCAACGATCTCGCCGGCTCGCTGTCGCTCGGTCAGCAGCGCATTCTCGAAATCGCCCGTGCGCTCGCCGCCGATCCGCTACTGCTGCTGCTCGATGAGCCGGCGGCCGGCCTGCGGCTGAAGGAGAAGGAGGCGCTGTCCGACCTGCTCAAGAGCCTGCGCAGCGAAGGCCTCGCCATCCTGCTGGTGGAGCACGACATGGATTTCGTGATGAACCTCGTGGACCGCCTCGTGGTCATGAGTTTCGGCGAGAAGATCGCCGAGGGGACGCCTGCGGAGGTGCAGCAGAACGAGCGCGTCATCGAAGCCTATCTCGGGAGTGTGGCATGAACGTTCCCCTCCTGCAGGTCCGCGATCTCGGCGTCTCCTACGGCCAGATCGAGGCCGTGCGCGCGGTCTCGCTCAGCGTGGATGCCGGCGCCATCGTCACGGTGATCGGGCCGAACGGCGCGGGCAAGACGACGCTGCTGTCCACCATCATGGGTCTGCTGCCGCGCCAGTCCGGCCAGATCAGCTTCCGCGGCCAGCCTGACGCCGGCGAGCATGTGGAGTGGCTGGTCGCCGAGGGCATGTCGCTGGTGCCGGAAACCCGACAGTTGTTCACCACCATGAGCGTGCAGGACAATCTGCTGCTCGGGCATTATCCGCGGCGGGCCGCGCGCGGCGATCTCGCCGCCTCGTTCGATCGGATCTATGGCATCTTTCCCCGGCTGAAGGAGCGCCGGATGCAACTGGCGAAGACGCTCTCGGGCGGCGAACGCCAGATGCTGGCGCTCGGCCGCGCGCTGATGTCGCAACCCAGATTGCTGCTGCTGGACGAGCCCAGCCTCGGCCTGGCGCCGCTGATCGTGCGCGAGATTTTCCACGTCATCGCCGATCTCAGGCGTACCGGCGTCGGCATCCTGTTGGTGGAGCAGAACGCGCGCGCGGCGCTGCAGGTCGCGGACTATGGCTACGTCATGGAGACCGGCGAGATTTCCTTCGAGGGGCCGGCCGGGGCGCTGGCCGACAATCCGCGCATCGTCGCCTCCTATCTGGGCGCCGGCCGCGCCGTTGCGCCCGGGGCCGGCTGATTTCCGCTGCTCATCCGGAGCAGGCCGGCCGGCTTCTCGGGAGCCGCGAGAGGACTCCGTTCGTTCCGCGGGGTGCTAAATGCTGACCGGGATGGCCGCCGCCGTCTCCTGCATCGGCTGCGCGAACTGGGTGATCGCTTCCTCCAGCTTGAGGGCGGCGCTGATCCAGATCACGGAAATGCAGCCGAGTACCAGGTCGTCGCGGACGATCGGCACCGCGATGCTCGAGGTCTTGACGTTGAATTCGCCTTCGCTGCGCACTGCGTAACCGCGCTCCGCCGTCTCTGCCATCATGCGTTCGAAATGTCCCGGTTCCAGATACGGGCCGTCGGCGGGATCGTCGATACGCCGCAGGTGTTTGACGATCACGTCGCGCTCGGACGCGGGACATGACGCCAGGTAGGCGCGGCCGGCGGAGGTGCGCAGCATCGGCAGCCGCCGCCCGATCATTGCCCGATCGATCGAGAGCGGACTGCGCGCATGGGTCGTCTCCTGGATCACCATCGCGGCGTTTTCGTAAGTCGACAGATCCATCGGCCAGATCAGCCGCTTGCTGAGGTCGGTGATGAAGGGCGCCGCCGCCTGGCAGATGACCACGCTGGGGTCGTAGCCATCGCCAAGGTTGCTGGCGCGGCGGGTTACCCGAAACCGCTCGTCGGACGAACTGCGGGCGATGTAGCCGAGCTCTTCCAGCGTCTCCAGCAGCCGATACACGGTCGGCCGCGCCAGTTGAAGCCGCTGGGCGACTTCACCGGCGCGAATGCCGCCGGAGCGATTGACCTCCTGCAGCACGTCGAGCCCGCGCTTGAAGGCGCGAACGCCTTCCGTTCTCCTGGCTTTCTGGTCGGGCATCGTCATCTCTGCTTAAGGCGGCGCGCCGCCGCGTCATTCGCAACTCGAATCCGCAACATTAGCCGGAATCGTCGGTAAAATATCGGAGTGCGCGTGCCAGCGGCAATCGCATCGTCCGCTTACCGGACACATTGCGCGGGCCGATTGCGGGGCGTCACGCGCCCCGTATTCTGCAACCAGGCGCGATGCGCTTTCGCGCCGCAACAACAGATCGCCGATCACGGAGGCTCCGATGGAACTCAAGTCCTTGGGATATATCGGAATTCAATCTGCCAAACTCGATGACTGGAGCAATCTGGCGACCCGGTTGCTGGGCATGCAGGAAGTCGACCGCGGCGGCAAGGTGCGTGCGTTCCGCATGGACGACCGCAAGCAGCGTCTCGTGGTGGATGGCGATCACGACAACGGCCTCGGCTTCCTCGGCTGGGAGGTCGACCAAAAGTCCGATCTGCAATCGATCGCGGCGCGTCTCGAGGCCCACGGCACGGCGGTGACGTCAGGCAGCCGGGCACTGGCCGACGAGCGCCGCGTCGCCGAGCTGATCTCCTTCGCCGATCCCGGCGGCAACCGGATCGAGATCTTCTGGAAGCCCGAGATCGCCAGCGAGCCGTTCGTCCCCGGACGTCCGATCAGCGGATTCCGGACCGGGCCGCTCGGCATGGGGCATGCGGTGCTCAATGTCGACGACATCGCGCCGATGCTCGCCTTCTACCGCGATCTCCTCGGATTCCATGTCAGCGATTACGGGCTGACGCCGTACAAACTGTACTTCTTCCATCTCAACGGCCGCCACCACAGCTTCGCGATGGTGGAATCCGGCAAGCGCAGCATGCATCATTTCATGGTCGAGCTCGGCAGCCTGGATGATGTTGGCCAGGGCTACGATCTCGCCCAGTTGGACGAGGGCCGCGTTGCCTACACGCTTGGACGCCACACCAACGACCACGTCACTTCGTTCTATTCCCACACGCCGTCCGGCTTCTTCATCGAGTACGGCTGGGGTGGGAGGGTGATCGATCCGGCGACCTGGCAACCGCACGAAACCTTCGACGGGCCCAGCCTTTGGGGTCATGAGCGGCTTTACATGCCGGACGATCTGCGGGCCAGATTGCGCAACATGAGGCTGGACGCTGCCGCGCGTGGTGTGCAGGTGCCGGATCCGTCGGTGCCGCCGCTCAATTGTCCCTGGCTGGATTCGGTGATCGCCCGCGAGTAGTCCCGGCGCCATCGGGTTGCCCATCGATTGCGCGTTTCAGGATCATCCGGTCTGGACTGAGATACCCACATCCCGGATGAGCGCAGTTGCATGCGGCCGCCTGAAAACCCGCGATGAGTTCCCCGGAGGATATTTTCATCCAAATGCTGCCAACGATGGCAGAAGTCACTCCTTCGGCCCTATCGTCGGCAACTTCCTTCTTAATTCCCGCACTCTATGGACCGCTTCCCGGCGGCAGCATAGGTGTATGCCGATATTGATAAATTCGGTTCGGCCGAGGAATTTCCATGCTCGATATATCGGTTTCTGCGGGATTCGCGATTGGGATTGCTTTCGGAGTCGTCGGCTTTCTGAGCGGGTTTTGCCTTACCAGCAGCCTGCGCGACTGGTGGAGCGCAAATGACGGCCGCAGAATTCGTACCTACGCCGTCGCCTTGGCCGTGGCGATTGCAGGAACGCAATTCCTTGCCGCAGCGGGGTTCGTGGATATCGGCAAGTCGCTGTATCTGCAGCCCTCATTTTCGCTCCCGCTGATGTTCGCCGGTGGCCTGCTGTTCGGCCTCGGCATGGTCTTGGCGAACGGATGCGCGTCGCGTGCGCTGGTGCTGCTCGGCAACGGCAACTTGCGGTCACTCGTGGTTCTGGTGATCATCGCAATCGCCGCCCAGATGACGCTGAAGGGCCTGCTGGCGCCGTCGCGTCTCGCGATCATTCAATGGACCCAGATATCACCTGCGAGCGGCTCGGTCCCGGCGTTGCTGGCTTCGACTGGACTTGGCGATACCGCCGCACGCCTGGTTGCGACGCTGATCGGCAGCGGAGCGCTTTTTGTCTTCGCATTTTCGGACCGCCAGTTCCGTCGTTCTCGCGCGCAGATCGCGGCTGGGCTCGCGATCGGTCTCCTGGTGACAGCCGGGTGGCTGACCACAGGCTGGCTCGGCGCTGACGAATTCAACCCGATCCCTGTCACCTCGCTGACATTCATCGCTCCGGTTGCTGACACGTTGCAGTATGCGATGTTCTCGACCGGGCTCACGCTGAATTTCGGGATCGCCATAGTGCTCGGGGTGCTGACCGGCAGTGTCGCGACCTCGCTCCTCACCGGACGCTTTCGTATCGAAGGATATGCATCGGCCGATCACATGATGCGCTCGATGTCGGGCGCGGCGCTGATGGGAATCGGCGGCGCGATGGCCTATGGCTGTTCGGTCGGGCAGGGCCTGACGGGCCTCTCGACGCTCTCGATCTCGTCGGTCATTGCAGTCGCGGGAATCCTGACCGGTGCGGCGGTGGGCATGCGACGACGCGCGGTGGCGCCTGCACTGGTGGCCCAATAGCGGTCAGCGCGATACACGGACCGCGCCGGCGCGATGGTCTGGGAGCACGGAATGGGCTAGATCATCACGGCCGGCTCGGAAGAAGCCAGGCCATGAGGAGCGCGCCCCGATGCTGCGACGACATTGCCTGACGGCACTAACGGCGATCGCTGTCGGATCTGCGGTGGTCATGCCCGCGGCCTCGCAGACCAGGCCCGCAGCCGCAGCGGCATCCGAAGACAAGCCTTTTGCCGAGCATTTCCTCGCGCTGCAGCTCTCGGACTCCGATTCCAGGAAGGAGCGGCTCGTCCTCAGCGTCGCGAGCAACATCCTGAAATTCTACGGCCCCGACAAGGTGGCCATCGAAGTCGTGACCTTCGGTCCCGGTATCGATCTCCTCCGAGTCGGCAACGAGCACCGACAGCTTGTGGACAGTCTGGTGAGCCAGGGCGTGCGCTTCTCGGTGTGCGGAAATACCCTGGATACGATCGAACGCGAGACCGGCAAGCGGCCAGATATCAATCCGCACGCGAAGGAAGTCGAGGCCGGCGTCGCTCAATTGCTGAAATTGACCGAAAGCGGCTATACGATTGTCCGCCCATGAAGGAGCGTTGAGATGAAGTTGTTGTGCAGTGCAGTTGTCGCCATCGGATTGCTGGTGGCGAGCGCCGTGGCGGGGACCGCTGCCGAGCCGAAGCTGCATCGTGTCGCAATCCAGGTCGATCAGAACGATGCCGAGGTGATGAATTTGGCGCTGAACAACGCCACCAACATCATGGAACAGTACAAGTCGAAGGGCGAGACGGTTCAGGTCGAGATCGTGACCTACGGGCCGGGCCTGCACATGCTGCGCGCCGATACCTCCCCGGTGAAGGACCGGATCAAGCAGATCGTGGACGCCAGCTTCCCGTCCGAACTCAAGCTGGCCGCCTGCAACAATACCAAAGAGGGCATGGAGAAGCGTGAGGGGCGGGCCATCAGCATGATCCCGGAGGCCGGGCTGGTACCGTCCGGCGCGGTCCGCCTGATCGAGCTTCAGGAAGACGGCTGGAGCTATCTCAGGCCCTAGAACCGCCGCTGCTATTTCGACGGGGTGGTTCTTCCGAGCAGGCTGGCCCAGCCGCGTGCCAGCAGTTCGCGTGGCGTGCTGTCCACCAGCGTGGCGATTCCCAGCCGTGCGCCGACCATCATGCCGCCCACGGCGAACGGCCAGGACAGCGACAGCATCGAACCGGCGGTGATGCCCTGGCCGATGGTGCAGCCGCCGGCTAGGATGCCGCCGATCCCCATCAACGCCGCTCCCGCGAGATGGCGCCGCATCTCGCGGTCGTCGTCGAAGGCCTCCCATTGCAGCTCGTCGGCGCGCCACGCCGCCAGGGACGCGCCGGCGACCACGCCGAACACGGAGCCGACGCCGAAATCCGCGAAGCCGGCGGTACTCAGCAGGGTCGCATAGAAGGCCTTTCCCACGGTGGAGACGAAGGTCAGGCTCTGCGGACGGAGCGGCCCGGCAAAATCGTCTCCGATCGAGGACGTGGCGATCCATCCCGCGACCGTCAGAAGACCGAGTGCCAGCCCCGCGGACAGCAGGCGCGGCGAACGGCGGAGTTTCGGGTGGCTGAAGGCGAGCAGGCACAGCCCGCCTCCTGCGATGGCGGCGATGATACCGCGGACGTCAAAACCCAGAGCCCGTGCCGAGAGCGACGCCAGGTCGGAACGGACTTCGTCCGGCATCGCAACGGAGAGGCCTTCGAGGACGACGATGCGAAAATTGGCGAACACGCCGCGCAGCGTAGCATAGGCGGTCGCGCCGAGCACGATCAGCACGATCAGGCTGCGCAGGTCGCCGGCCCCCAGCCGCACCAGCGAACCGAAACCGCAGGTGCCAACCAATGCCATTCCAATGCCGAACATGACGCTGCCGATGGCGATCGCGACAACGGGAATGGCGGACGGCGTATAGGTCGTTTGCGCCGGATCCAGAAAACCGCCGATGACGAGCGCTTGCGTTCCGACAATCGCAACGCCGAGTGCCAATCCGAAAATTCTGAGGCGGCGGCTGTCGCCGCCCATCAGCGCGTCTTCAATCGCACCGAACGAACATAGTTTGGCGTGACGGGCGAAAAATCCTGCAGCCGCGCCGATGGCAAAGCCAGCCAGCGCGAGCACCCAGGCAGACAGGCTCTGCATGGCGTCTCTCCCGAATTCAGCGCAGGGCTTGTGTCGCGCGCTGGCGCTGCCCTGTCACCTGTCTGCCGGCGGCAGATCTATTTCTTGGTTTTTGGCGCCGGCGGCGCGCAGAAGATATCGTAAATCACCGAAATCACCCGCCGCACGTCTTCATTGGCCAGGCTGTAGTAGATCGTCTTGCCGTCGCGCCGGGTGTCGACCATGCCGTCATAGCGCAGGCGCGCCAGTTGCTGGGAAACGGCGGACTGTCGCAAGGACAGAATGTTTTCCAGCTCCGAAACCGATCGTTCGCGCTCCGCGAGCAGGCAAAGCAGCAGCAGGCGGTTTTCATGCGAGACGGCCTTCAGGAAATTGCTGGCCTTGCGCGCCTTGCGCATCAATTGATCGAGTTCGGGCGAATATTCCGCGCCGTCGCGAAGTTCGGTCTCAATGTCGCTTGAAATGATGGATGTCATGGCGTCAACGTGCCGTTCGAACTGCCGGAAGATGCCTGTCCCAATGACGAGTGCTCGGTCAGGCGGCGGGATTCAAGTTTGGCTACAAATGTGCCGAGCAATCCCCAGAATGCGTCGTCGCTGATGTAACCGGTAATGCGCCCGATTTCGTGCCCATTGTCGGCCACGACGAATGTCGGCGTGTAGCGCACCGCAGAAGCGAGCGTGACACCGGACTCCGATTGCTTGTCGATGTCGATGCGCCGCAACGGAAGCAGCCTGGCTTCGTCGGTCTTGTCGAAGATCTGGCCGACGTCGCGATTCCATCGCTGACACCAGACACAGCCGTCGCGCTCAAACATCAGCAGTTCGGCCGCTTGCGACGTCACCGGCACAAGAAACACGATGAAAAGGCACAGCCGAATAAGCCACGATTCCACAAGCAATTTCTTGATCATGTGATACATATAGACGAATTCGCATGTATCTGCCAGAGCCGGTAATGCCGTGATTTCAAATATTTCCTTTGTCGGCGCGTTGGGAGCGGGGTTGCTGTCGTTCCTGTCGCCGTGCATCTTGCCTTTGGTGCCGCCCTATCTCTGCTTTCTCGCCGGCATTAGCCTCGACGAGCTGACGCGGCCGGAGCAGGGCAGAAACGCCCGGCCGAACTGGCACGTGGTGGCGATGTCCATCGCCTTCGTGCTCGGCTTTGCCACTGTATTCGTGGCGCTCGGCGCGTCGGCCTCGCTGATTGGCAAGGCCGTCACGGAACATTTCGACACCCTCGGCATGATTGCCGGTGTGGTGATCCTGATTCTCGGCCTGCACTTTCTCGGGGTGTTCAGGATTGGCCTGCTGTTTCGCGAGGCGCGTTTCCAGGCGGTGCGAAAACCTGCCGGCTTTCTCGGCGCCTATCTCGTGGGGCTGGCATTTGCCTTCGGCTGGACGCCTTGCGTCGGGCCGGTGCTGGCTGCGATCCTCATGGTCGCCGGCGTCGAGGGATCCGCCGGGCGGGGCGCGTTGCTGCTCGGCGTCTACGCGTTCGGGATTGGCATTCCGTTCCTGCTTGCCGCGCTGTTTGCGCGCCACTTCGTCCGGCTGATGGTGCGGCTACGCCATCATATGAACCTTGTCGAGAAGCTGATCGGCTCCGCGCTTGTGCTCACTGGCGTTCTGTTTTTGACTGGGACGATGCCGCTGCTGGCCGGCTGGCTGCTGCAGGCATTTCCGGCTTTTGGGTCGATCGGCTGAATCGGAAATCGGAGAGGAGGCGGCTGTGCTGAAACCTGCAAACCGACTGACGCGAAGGAGCGTGGTGGCCGGTCTCGGCCTTGGCGCCATGGGTGTCGGTGCCGCGCCGGCGAAGGCCGCGGCGACGCTTGGCGATGACGGCCTGTATCAGATGGACTGGTACCTGCAGAGTTTTCTCGATCTTTCCGAGGACCTTGCCGGCGCTGCAGCGAAAGGCAAGCGCTTCGCGATCATGTGGGGCCTCAGAGGCTGCCCGTCCTGCAAGAGGATGCATGAAGTGCATCTGATGGATACGAAGATCGAAAACTATATCCGCGACAATTTCGAGGTGCTGCACCTCAATCACATCGGCTCCCGCGCGGTGACCGATTTCGACGGCCGCAAGCTGACGGAAAAGGCGCTCGGCGAGGCCTATGGCATTCGCTTCACCCCGACGATCCAGTTCCTGCCCGAGAAGGTCGACGGCCTTGCCGGCAAGCGCGGACAGGCGCGCGAGATCGCCCGCATGCCTGGATTGCTCGAGCCTGCGGAGTTTCTCGCCATGTTCCGCTACGTGCGCGAAAAGGGCTACGATACGTTGCCGTTTCCCGACTGGCTGAGGAAACAGGCCTGACGCCGTTCGCTACGGCCGGTCAGAAATCCAGCCTGTCCTTGATGGCCTCGATGCCGGCCTTGGCGCAGGCTTCGTCAGCCTCGCCGCCGGGCGCGCCGGAGACGCCGATCGCGCCCACCAGTATGCCGCCGGCTTCGACCGCGACTCCGCCGCCGATGATCACCGTGCCGGGCAGATTGCGGATGCCCGCCTGCGGCATGCCGGGAAGACTCATGGACTGCAAATCGCTCGTGCTCGTCTTGAACGACGCCGCGGTCCAGGCCTTGCCGGTGGCGGTGGCCGGGGTATGGGCGCCGGCGAAGCGGTCACGCAGCATGACCTGGGTCACACCGGAGCGGTCCACGACGGCCACTGCGACCTGATAGCCACGCGTGCGGCATTCTGCGAGCGCGGCGCGTGCGGATTCGAGTGCGATCTCCGGACTCAGGGATTTGTAGGAAACCGTCGCGTCCTGAGCGCGGCTCGGATGAGCGGCGACGGCGAAAAATGCCATCGTCGTCATCACCGCTGTCCCATATCGATTTGCCATGATGGTCAGCCTTAGTTGTCGGCCGATGCCGAAAGGAGGGATTCAGGCAGGCTATTTGTTCACCGGTGATTCCGGATCGAACAGAAACGCCACGACGTCCTTGATCTGCTGCTCGGTCAGGAAGTGATTGGCGCCGAAGCGCGGCATGTTGGAGCAGGCCAGCACGGCCTGGGAATCGTAGATCTTCGTGAACGCCTGCTTGGCCTCGGCGGCATCGAACTTGCGATCCTTGCCGTAGGAGGTCAGGCTCGGCCCGAGCGTACCGAAGCTGACTTCCGAGCGCTCCATCTGATGGCAGGCATAGCAGTTGCCGCCGCTGACGGTCTGTTCGTCGTCCGAGAATTGTCCGCCTCGACCGTTGTCGGCGATCTTCTTGCCGGCCTTCCAGTCGCCGAGAAACTTTCCGTCGGCCGGATATACGACGCGGGCGAGTTCGCGCTTGACGATCTTATCGGCTTCGGCAGACGGCACGTCGTTGTGGAATTGATTGCAGGTCTTCAGCGTTTCGTCCGCCTGGATACGGGCCTGCCATTCAGGCGAGGCCTTGCCAAATGTCGATTTGATATAGGCGTCGACCACGGCAGGGTCGGCCTTTGCCGCCGTTGTCTTGCTGGCTGCAGTTTGCGCGGATGCCGTCAGGGGAGCCGCGGTCAATGCGGCGGCAAGGATCAGCGCGGCAGTTTTCGAGAACTTCTTCATGGCGCTCACCCTCAGCGTTTGATCGACGGAACGTTGATTTCACCGCCCAGTGCCTGCTTGTCCAGGAACACCGTCAGCGCGGTAATGCTGTCGGAGCCATATTCCGGAACGGGCCAGCGCTGCTGGCGGTAGCAGTCCCACAGTCGATGCTGCATGGTCCGCAGCGCGCCTTGCGACACGCGATAGGTCGGCCACGACCCCATGGTATCCTGTGCCTCCTTGCCGGGCTTCGAGAAGTTCGGCAGGCCTTGCAGCCGGATCCGCTTTCCGTCGTCGGCATGGCAAGTCGCGCAGGCAAAATCCATCACGCCGCCGCGCCGGTAGAACAGCGCCTCGCCGACCGCGGCCATTTCCTGTTCCTTCGGATGGCTGAGCTGGACGTCGATCTTCATGCCGCTGGATTTGTTGGCGATGTAGGCAACCAGATCCTCCAAGTCCGAGGCGTGGCCGGGGCCGGAAAAGCGCCGCGCGATGACATCCTTGATGTCGACGCCCTGGATCTTGTCCATGCACCACAGCAGCCGCTGTTCAAGGTCCATGACCTTGTCGGCATCCTTGAAGTAGCGCGGAAGCTTGGCGTAGGCGCCTTCCAGCTTGCCTGCACCAAGCCCTAGGTCACATTGCTCCAGCGATACGTTCTTGGTGCCACGCTTCTCGCTCCACAGAATCTCGCCGCGATCGACGGCAAGAAATCCAGGATTGGACATCGGATCGGAGATCATCGCGCGGTAGCGCTCGATCTCTTTCTCACTCGCGTCTTGCGCTTGGGCGGTGAAGGCAGTTGTGCAGAGCACAATCGCAGCCAGCATTGAACCGATTGTGACTCGTCTCATTCCCGATCCTCCCATCCACGAAACCGTCTTGCGCGGCTCCTGCGCCCGAATTTGTTCGAGCATCTTTACATTCAAGAAAAACAATATAATGATGTTTGCAGATCATGATAGATCAAACTTGGAATCGTCAAGCGATTCCATCGTCTAGGGATGCGCCAAGAGATCCCGCTGGAGGATACCCATATGGTTTGGACTTCGGTTGAAACGACGCGTCGGGAGACGCTTGCTTTCGCTTCGATCATGGGGCTCGCAGCCTTGCTTGCTCCAAAAATGTCGTTTGCCGACGAGCAGGCGGTCGCCGCCGAAATCAAGAAGCTCTACGGCGACAAGAAGTTCGACAGCGGCAAGATCAAGCTGGACGTGCCGGAGATCGCGGAAAACGGCCTCGTCGTTCCCGTCAACGTGGATGTCGAAAGTCCGATGACCGATGCGGACTACGTCAAGGCCGTGCATGTCTTTGCCGACGGCAACCCGCTTCCCGGCATTGTCAGCTACAAGTTCACGCCCGCTTGCGGAAAGGCTTCCGCTTCGACGCGGATGCGTCTGGCGCAGACCCAGAACATCATCTGCATCGCGGAAATGTCGAACGGGAAGCTGCATATGGCCAAGGCCAATGTGAAGGTGACCATCGGCGGCTGCGGCGGCTGATCAACTCATCCCCGAAGCCCCATAGAATTCAAAACGAGGACTCTCAATGGCTACGCAACCAACACCGCGTGTTCGCGTTCCCGCCCAGGTCAAGCCCGGCGAAATCTTCGAGATCAAGACGCTGATTTCGCATGAGATGGAATCGGGGCAGCGCAAGGATGCCGCCGGCAAGATCGTGCCGCGCAAGATCATCAACAAGTTTGTGGCGGAATTCAACGGCAAGACGGTCTTCGAGGCCGACTGGAATCCGGCGATTTCCGCCAACCCCTATCAGTCGTTCTTTTACAAGGCAGCCGAAAGCGGTGAGTTTACCTTCACCTGGAAGGACGATGACGGCTCGAACTACGTCTCGAAGAACAAGCTGACCGTCGCGGCGTGATCAGCGGGCGCGACGCGAAGCGCGCCTGTCGTTAGGGAGGCCACCAGGCTTCTCGATAAATTCCTGGCAAAAGCCAGGCTAGCAAGGGTGGGACGATGATATCGAGGCGGGAATTCCTGCAGGCGACCGCAGCGGCGTCGGCTTTGCTGGCGGGCAGCGGGCTCGGCGGTCTTGGACGGGTCGCCGCCCAGCAGCGCCTGTCGCAGGCCGACATTACGCGCTTCGATCCGCTCGGCACGGTCACGATCCTGCACGTAACGGATATCCACGCCCAGTTGATGCCGCTGCATTTTCGCGAGCCGTCGGTCAATCTCGGCGTCGGTGAAGCCAGGGGATTGCCGCCGCATATTACCGACGGCGAATTCCGGAAGTACTTCAATATCGCGACCGGCTCTGCCGATGCATTTGCCTTGACGTCGGATGATTTCGTGTCGCTCGCGCGCAACTACGGACGCATGGGCGGTATGGATCGCGTCGCTGCGCTGGTCGGCGCGGTGCGGGCCGAACGCGGCGCTGACAAGGTGTTGTTGCTCGACGGCGGCGATAGCTGGCAAGGAAGCTGGACGTCGCTGCAGACCAAGGCCCAGGACATGGTCGACGTCATGTCGGCGCTGAAGGTCGATGCCATGGTCGGCCATTGGGAGTTCACCTACGGCGCGGATCGCGTCAAGGAGATCGCTGACAGCGCGCCGTTTGCGTTTCTGGCGCAGAATATCCGCGACAACGAATGGCAGGAGCCCGTGTTCGAAGGCCGCAAGATGTTCGAGCGGGGCGGCGCCAGGATCGCCGTCATCGGTCAGGCGCTGCCGCGCACCGCGGTCGCCAATCCACGCTGGATGTTTCCGAAGTGGGAATTCGGCATTCGCGAAGAAGATATGCAGAAGCAGGTCGATGACGCGCGCGCCGACGGCGCGTCAATCGTTATCCTGCTCTCGCACAACGGGTTCGATGTCGACCGCAAGCTCGCCGGCCGTGTCAAGGGCATCGACGTCATCCTCACCGCGCACACCCATGATGCGATGCCCGGCCTCGTTCGTGTCGGCAACACGGTGCTGGTCGCCTCGGGCTCTCACGGCAAGTTCGTTTCACGCCTCGATGTCGAGGTGAAGGACAAGAAGGTCGCGGCCGTCCGCTTCAAGCTGATGCCGGTCTTCGCCGATGCGATCGCGCCGGACCCGGCGATGACCGCGCTGGTCGAGAAGGTGAGAGCACCGTTTGCCAAGGATCTGGCGCGCACCATCGGCAAGACCGATTCCCTGCTTTATCGGCGCGGCAACTTCAACGGCACGTTCGACGATCTGATCTGCAATGCCATGATTGCGGAGCGCGACGTCGAGATCGCGCTGTCGCCCGGCTTCCGCTGGGGAGGCACGCTGCTCCCGGGCGACGATATCACGTGGGAGCATGTCACCAACGCGACCGCGATCACCTATCCGAACTGCTATCGCAACCAGATGACCGGCGCTCAGCTCAAGGATGTCCTCGAAGATATCGCCGATAACATCTTCCATCCCGATCCCTACTTCCAGGGCGGCGGCGACATGGTGCGGATTGGCGGCATGGGCTACGCGATCGATATCGCCAAGCCCGTCGGCTCGCGAATTTCAAAACTGACTCACCTGAAATCAGGCAATCCGATCGAAGCGTCGAAGACCTACAGCGTTTCGGGCTGGGCCAGCATCAATGAAAATACCCAGGGGCCGCCGATATGGGATGTCGTTGCCGCTCATATCTCGAAGGCAGGTTCCGTGAAGATCGAGCCGAACACCGCGGTCAACGTCACGGGAATCTGAAGCATCGATCGGCGCGCATTTTAGCGTCCGACATATTCACGTATCGGGATAATTGGAAAGAAAGCATGCCGCATGAGTGACAAGCCTTCAGCGGATTTTCTCAATCGCCGTCGCTTTCTGGGAGCCGCAGGGCTCGCGGGCGCAAGCGTAGCGCTGTCGTCCGTTCAAGGCGCGGCCGGTGAGGCCGGCAAGCCGGATCCATTGATTACGCACGTGCAGGACTGGAATCGCTATCTCGGTGATGGCGTGCAGTCGCGGCCCTATGGTTCGCCATCGAAATTCGAGAAGGATGTGGTGCGCCGCGACGTCTCGTGGCTGACGGCGTCGCCGGAATCCTCGGTCAACTTCACGCCGCTGCACCAGTTGGATGGCATCATCACGCCATCCGGGGTTTGCTTCGAGCGCCACCATGGCGGCATCGCGGAGATCAATCCGGCGGATCACCGGCTGATGATCAACGGCCTGGTCGACAAGCCGCTTGTCTTCACGATGGAAGACATCAAGCGGATGCCGCGCGTCAACAAGGTCCATTTTCTCGAATGCGCGGCGAATTCAGGCATGGAGTGGCGCGGCGCGCAACTCAATGGCTGTCAGTTCACCCACGGCATGATCCACAACCTGATGTACACCGGCGTGCCGCTCAAGGTGCTGCTGGACGAGGCTGGACTGAAGCCGAACGTCAAATGGCTGATGCTGGAAGGTGCCGACGCGTCGGGCATGAACCGGTCGCTGCCGATCGAAAAGGCGCTCGACGATGTACTGATAGCCTTCGCGATGAATGGCGAAGCGCTTCGCCCCGAACAGGGCTATCCGCTGCGGGCGGTGATCCCGGGCTGGCAGGGCAATCTGTGGGTGAAGTGGTTGCGGCGCATCGAGGCCGGCGACCAGCCCTGGCAGACCCGCGAAGAGACCTCGAAGTATACCGACCTGATGCCCGACGGCCGGTCGCGCAAGCATACTTTCGTCATGGATGCCAAGTCGGTGGTGACCAACCCCTCGCCGCAGGCGCCCCTCAAACACAAGGGCCGCAACGTTCTCAGCGGTATCGCCTGGTCGGGCCGCGGAACGATCAAGCGGGTCGATGTCACCCTCGATGGCGGTCGCAACTGGCAAGCTGCCCGCATCGACGGGCCGGTGCTCGACAAGTCGATGACGCGTTTCTACGTCGATCTCGACTGGAACGGGCAGGAGATGATGATCCAGTCGCGCGCCATGGATTCGACCGGCTACGTCCAGCCGACCAAGGACGAACTGCGCAAGGTCCGGGGCGTCAACTCGATCTATCACAACAACGGCATTCAGACCTGGCTGGTGCGCGCGAGCGGGGAGACCGAAAATGTCGAGATTGGCTAGGCTGCTCATCATCGCGCTGCTCGGCGGCGGGGTCGCAACCACGGCAGTCGGGCCCGCAGGCGCGCAGCAGGTGGCGTCGAACGTGGCTGGTAAGCTCGGCCTTGGACGCCCCGCATTGCCCGAAGAAATCAAGGCATGGGACACCGACGTCCGGCCGGACGGGAAAGGGCTCCCTGCCGGGAAGGGTACCGTGAAGCAGGGCGACGCGATCTTTCAGGAGAAATGCGCATCCTGCCATGGCGAATTCGGGCAGGGCGTGGGGCGTTACCCCGTCCTTGCAGGAGGCATCGGAACGCTGAAGGCGGACCGGCCGGACAAGACCATCGGATCCTTCTGGCCCGACGCATCAACCGTATTCGACTATATCAAGCGGGCGATGCCGTTCGGCAATGCGCAGTCGCTGACCAATGACGAAGCCTATGCCTTGACGGCCTATATTCTCAGCATGAGCGATATCATCACAGACGAGAATTTCGAGCTGAACGAGAAGAGTTTCACGTCGATCAAGATGCCGAATGCTTCGGCGTTCTATGAGGACGATCGAGACACCAGCGAAAAGCACTTCTGGAAGAAGGATCCGTGCATGAAAGATTGCGGTCCTCCCCCGAAAGTGATCGGCCGCGCCATGTCGGTCGATGTGACGCCCGACAGTAAGGCTGGTCCGAAGGTTGATTGATGGATCGCCGGTGTCGCCGGTTGGCGCATCCGCTATTGGTGGCGCGGACCTGCGGGTATCGATACCGAAGTCGATGACAGGCAGCGCAGCGGTCGCCGGCGCGCGCCTTCGCAATGATGGAAGAGTGGCACGCGCCGCCGGACGTTGATCGCACGCGCGACCTCGGCGCCGGTCGATGATGGTCAGCCGTGCGGCGGCGTCGCCGGGCTCGCGGTTGCGACGATCCGGTCATAACCCTTCAGCCAGTAGACGGTCGCGGATGCGATCCAGGCAGCGATGAAAATGCCGACGATGACAAAGCCGAAATCGGCGAGGTCGCTGTTGATGGCGCTGATCCAGCCGAATATCCCGCCGCTCAGACCGAACCTTTCGGAAATCAGCGACACCGCCTCGATGCCGCCGATCAGCAGCGCGACCGCCACCGACACCGCGGTGATCGTCAGGTTGTACCACAGCTTGCGGATCGGCTTGACGAAGGCCCAGCCGTAGGCGCCCACCATCAGCGCGCTGTCCGCGGTGTCGACCAGCGCCATGCCGGCGGTAAATAGCGCCGGAAAAACCAGCATATGCCATGAGGAGACGCCGTTGACGGCTTCGGAGCCGGCGATGCTCAGCAGGCCGATTTCCGTGGCGGTGTCGAAGCCGAGGCCAAACAGCAATCCGATGCCATACATGTGCCAGCTTTTGGTCACCACCCGGAACAGCGGACGAAAAATGCGGCCGATGATGCCGCCCGGGAACGCTGTATCGTCGTCGCCTGCGAGGGCGCCGTTGCGCGCGGCGCGGAACGCGCGCCATATCGCACGCAGAATGAACAGGTTGAAGATGGCGATCAGCAGCAGGAAAATCGCCGAGACGGAAATTCCAATCGCGCCACTATAGCTCCTGAACGTGGCGAGATCGTCCTTCAGCGCGGTGGCTGTCGCGACCAGCAGCACGACGGCGGCGAACACCACGGTGGAATGTCCAAGCGAGAAGAACAGCCCGACCGTCACCGGGCGTTTGCCCTGTTGCATCAGCTTGCGCACGACGTTGTCGATCGCGGCAATGTGGTCGGCATCCACTGCATGGCGCAGTCCGAACACCCAGGCCAGCAGGGCCGTGCCCAGCAGGGCGGGACGGTCCTGAAAAATCGCCAGCGCCCACAGCCATGCGGCGAGGTTCGCTGCGATCAGGATCGCGAACAGGATGATCACCGAGCCGGAGGGTGTGCGGACGAGGCATGGTGCGAGTGGGGCGGGTGACGTCGGCGGCGTCAGCGCGGCGGACATCGTCGTGGACTCAGTCGCCATCGCGCATTCCATACCAACAAGGTATGACGAATATATCGAGAAAGCATACTGCGGGTCAACGGCCGCCGGTCCAGGCGTCAGGCGCCCCGCGATGGCTGGGGCATCGCCGGCGCCGCCAGCCCGTTCATCAGCAGGTCGAAACTGGCTTCGACGAAAGCCGCGAAATCGATTTTGCGGCGGCCCTGGAACAGCATCGCCCACACGCTGAGCAGCAGCGCCGGGCTCATGATCAGCTCGGTGAACCTGATCGCCGGGGAGGCGCGAAATTCGCCGGCGGCGACGCCCGCCGCGATCAGCGCGTGGAATTGATCGATGACCGGCCGCATGAACTCCTCATAGTGGCGGTCGACGAGATCGGGGAAGCGCGCTCCTTCGGAAATCAGGAAGCGCAGCGTCTCGCGGGCGATGCGATCGTCCGCGATCCGTCCATAGACGAAGACGATCAGGGCGCGCAGGCGCTCGGCATACGAGCCCTGAAGCTTCGCCGCGACGCCGTCGAGTTGCGGAAACAGCGAGCCGGAGACGTGGCGGATCATTTCGTCGAACACCCGCTCCTTGGTCTCGAAATAGAAATAGATCGTTCCCTTGGTCACCCCGGCGCGCTTGGCGACGTCCTCGAGTCGTGCGGCGGCATAGCCATGCTCGACAAATTCCTCGAAGGCGGCGTCGAGGATTTCGGCGGGACGTTCGGCCTTGCGGCGGGCTCGCGGCTTTAAGGGCTTTAAAGGTGCATCCATCGATTTACCGGTATTCAGTTGCCGTATGCTATTATTGACTTTCGAGTTAGTCAATAATAGACAAGGCGCTCCTTTCAGGTCAACCTGGCGAGCCGCATGTCCCACCTCTCACGCCTCGCATGCCTGCTTGTCGCCGCCGGCAGTCTGGCCGGATGCAATGATCAGGCTGTGCCGTCGCGTCCGGCGACCTTCGTCAGGACCGAAGTCGTGCAGATGCAGGCACGGCAGGTGTCGGTCGCTCTCACCGGCGACATCCAGGCCCGGGTTCGCGCCGAACTGTCGTTTCGCGTCAGCGGGCGCGTCACCGAGCGGCTGGTGGATGTCGGCATGCACGTGAATGCCGGCGATGTGCTGGCGCGGATCGATCCTGTGGAACAGCAAGCCGACCTCGACGGCGCCAATGCCGCCTTGGCTTCGGCGGAGTCCCAGTTGCGCGTCGCCACGGCGACCTTCGAGCGGCAGCAGACGCTGCTGGCCGGCGGCTTCACCACGCGCGCCTCGTTCGATCAGGCCCAGCAGGGGCTGCGCACTGCGGAAGGCTCGCTCGAAAGCGCCAAGGCGCAACTTGGCACCGCGAAGGACACCCTGTCCTACACCGAGTTGCGGACGACCGCCGCGGGCATCATCACCGCGCGCAATCTGGAAGTGGGTCAGGTCGCGCAGGCGGCGCAGTCGGCCTTCACGCTGGCGCAGGACGGACCGCGCGACGCGGTGTTCGACGTCTATGAGTCCGTGCTGTTCCGGCAACCCGAAACCAACGTCGTCAATCTAAGCCTGGTGGCCGATCCGGCGGTCAAGGCCACCGGTCGCGTGCGCGAAGTGGCGCCCACCGTCGATCCCAAGACCGCCACCGTGCGCGTGAAGGTCGCCATCGAGAACACGCCGCCGGCGATGACGCTGGGCAGTGTGGTCACGGGGGAGGGGCGCTGGAGCCCGGTGCAACGCATCGTGTTGCCGTGGAGCGCGATGACCGTGCTGGCCGAGGCGCCCGCGGTCTGGGTGGTCGATCCCGCCAGCAAGACGGTGTCGCTCAAGGCCGTGGTCGTCGACAGCTACGAGAAGGAAGTCTTCGTCATTCGCAGCGGCCTGGAGCCGGGCGAGCGGGTGGTGACCGACGGCGGCAAGATGCTGCGGCCCGGCCAGGTCGTGACCTATGACGGCGGAGGAGCCTGATCATGTCGATGCCCATGCGCTTGCTTGCCACCGCCGCGTTCTGCGCTTTGCTCGCCGGATGCAAGGACGAGGTCGCTGCGCCAGTGCCGGTTCGCCCGGTGCTGTCGGCAATCGTCTCGTCCGCCGCGACGGGCGATGTCGTCATCGTCGGCACCATTCAACCGAAGATCAAGACCGATTTCAGCTTCCGCACGCTTGGACGACTGATCGCCCGGCCGGTCAACATTGGCGATACCGTCGAGCAGGGCCAGACCCTCGCCGCCATCGATCCGGCGGCGCTGGAGCTCGCGGTTCGGATGGCCACGGCGGAACTGTCGAATAGTCAGGCGCAATTCGCCAACGCCTCCGGCAGCGAAGAGCGCCAGCGCACGCTGCTCGAGAAAAACGTCACCAGCCAGGCCAGCTTCGATTCGATCGAACAAGCGCGGCAGGCATCGCAATCGGCGGTGGTGCGGGCGCAGGCCAATCTCACCAAGGCGCGCGAACAGCTCGGCTATGCGCAGTTGAAGGCCGACTTCGGCGGCGTCGTCACGCTGGTCGGCGCCGAAGTCGGGCAGGTCGTGTCCCCGGGCCAGACCATCGTCACCATCGCGCGTCCCGACATTCGCGAAGCGATCATCGACGTCGCCGACGATCTGGCCAGCGAGTTGAAGATCGGAATGCCGTTCACCGTGGCGCTGCAGCTCGATCCCACGATCACCGCGCAGGGCAAGGTGCGCGAGATCGCGCCGCAGGCCGATCCGGTGACGCGCAGCCGGCGCATCCGCATCACGCTGGAGAATTCGCCGGAGGCGTTCCGGCTCGGCACCACGGTGATCACGACGATCCCCGGCGCGCCGGTGCGCGGGCCGCGGGTGCCGGCTTCGGCGATTCTCACGAAGGACGGCAAGACGCGGATCTGGCTGGTCGATGCCGCCGCCGGCACCGTGTCGTCGCGCGAAGTTCAGTCCTCACCCGATGGCGACGGCTGGGTCCGCGTCACGGCGGGTCTTGAAGCCGGCGCCCGCGTGGTTACCGCAGGCGTCCATCGGCTGGCCGAAGGCCAGAAGGTCCGCATTGGTCAGGAAGGCGCGCTGTGAAGTCGTTCAATCTGTCTGACTGGGCCCTCGAACACCGCTCGTTGGTCTGGTACTTCATGATCGCCTTCATGGCGGCCGGGTTCTTCTCCTATCTCAAGCTCGGGCGTGAGGAAGATCCGGCCTTTACCATCAAGACCATGGTGATCCAGGCGAAGTGGCCGGGCGCATCGGCGCAGGAAATGACCCTCCAGGTTACCGAGCGGATCGAGAAGAAGCTCGAGGAACTGGACTCGCTCGACTTCACGCGCAGCCTGACCGTAGCCGGCCAGACCACCATTTTCGTCAACCTGCTCGCGACCACTAAGGCACGCGACGTCGAGCCGACATGGGTGCGGGTGCGCAACATGATCGCCGACATCAAGGGCGATTTCCCGCAGGGCGTGCTCGGTCCGGCCTTCAACGACCGGTTCGGCGACGTCTACGGCAACATCTACGCGTTCACCAGCGACGGGCTGACCCAGCGACAGCTGCGCGATCGCGTCGAGGAGGCGCGCGCCAAGGTGCTGACTGTGCCGAATGTCGGCCGTGTCGACATCACCGGCGCGCAGGACGAGGTCATCTACCTCGAATTCTCCACGCGCAAGGTCGCGGCCCTGGGGCTGGATACGCGCTCGATCCTGGCGTCGCTGCAGGCGCAGAACGCGATCACGCCGTCCGGCGTGCTGCAGGCCGGTCCGGAGCGCATCGCAGTTCGCGTAAGTGGCCAGTTCACCTCCGAGGAAAGCCTCAAGGCGATCAACCTGCGCGTCAACGACCGTTTCTTCCCGCTCACCGACGTTGCCACCGTTACCCGCGGCTATGCCGATCCGCCGACCACCCTGTTTCGCTACAATGGCGAGCCGGCGATCGGCCTGACCATCGGCATGAAGGCCGGCGCCAACCTGCTCGAATTCGGCGAAGCCCTGAAAAAGCAGATGACGCACATCGTTGCCGATCTGCCGGTCGGGGTCGACGTCAATCTGGTGTCGGACCAGCCGCTGGTCGTCGATCATGCGGTGTCGGGTTTCACGCGTGCGCTGTTCGAGGCCATCGTCATCGTGCTGGCGATCAGCTTCCTCAGTCTCGGCATGCGCGCTGGCCTGGTGGTCGCGATCTCGATCCCGCTGGTGCTGGCTATCACCTTCCTGGTGATGGCCTATTCCGGAATCTCCCTCCAGCGCATTTCGCTGGGCGCGCTGATCATCGCCCTCGGCCTGCTGGTTGACGATGCGATGATCGCGGTGGAGATGATGGTGGCACGGCTGGAGGTCGGCGATACGCTGCGCAAGGCAGCGACCTACGTCTACACCTCGACGGCATTTCCGATGCTGACCGGCACGCTGGTCACAGTGGCCGGCTTCATTCCGATCGGACTCAACAACTCCGCCGCCGGCGAGTTCACCTTCACGCTGTTCGTGGTCATCGCGGTGTCGCTGGTAGTGTCGTGGGTGGTCGCGGTGCTGTTCACGCCGCTGCTCGGCGTCGTGCTATTGCCGGACAAGCTCCCGAGCCATCACGCCGACAAGGGCCGCTTCGCCCGGGCGTTCTCCCGCCTGCTCGCCCTCAGCATGCGCTGGCGCTGGGTGACGATTGCGATCACGGTTGTTGTATTCGGCCTGTCGGTGGGCGGCATGGGTCTGGTGCAGCAGCAGTTCTTCCCGTCATCCGATCGCGACGAGCTGATCGTCGACTGGAATTTGCCGCAGAACGCCTCGATCGCCGAGACCAACGCACAGATGGCGCGGTTCGAACAGGAAGCGCTGAAGGGCAACGCCGACATCGATCACTGGTCGACCTATGTCGGCACCGGCGCGCCGCGCTTCGTGCTGTCGTTCGACGTGCAGCCGGCCGACATCTCGTTCGGCCAGATCATCATCGTCACCAAGGGACTCGAGGTTCGCGACCGCCTGCGCGGTGAACTGCAGGCCTATCTGAAGAAGACCTTTCCCGGCACCGACGCCTATGTGAAGCTGCTCGACATCGGTCCGCCGGTCGGCCGTCCGATCCAGTATCGGATGAGCGGCCCGGAGATCGTCAAGGTGCGCGAGTTCGCCCAGCAGCTGGCTGGCGTTCTCGGCACCAACAAGCATCTCGGCGATGTGGTGTTCGACTGGATGGAGCCGGAGCGCGTCGTCAAGGTCGACGTGCTGCAGGACAAGGCCCGCCAGCTCGGCGTCACCTCGGAGGATATTGCCTCGACGCTGAACGGCGTGGTCGACGGCACCTCCGTGACCCAGGTGCGCGACGACATCTATCTGGTCAAGGTGCTGGCGCGCGCCAACGCCTCCGAACGAGGCTCGGTCGAGACGCTGCGCAATCTGCAGCTGCCCGGCACCAACGGCCAGTCGGTGCCGCTCGCGGCGGTGGCCACGTTCCGCTACGAGCTGGAACAGCCGACCATCTGGCGGCGCTCGCGCCAGCCGACCATCACCATGAAGGCCGGCATTCTCGACGCCGCGCAGCCGGCCACCGTGGTCAACGAAATGAAGCCGCAGATTGCGGCCTTCACCGCCACGCTGCCCGTCGGCTATGCGGTGACGGTGGGGGGTACGGTCGAGGAGAGTGCCAAGAGCCAGGCCCCGATCATCGCCGTGGTGCCGATCATGCTGTTCGCCATGGCCACCATCCTGATGTTGCAGCTGCAGAGCTTCCACCGGCTGTTCCTGGTGTTTGCGGTGGCGCCGCTGGCGCTGATCGGCGTGGTGACGGCGCTGCTGCTGAGCGGTGCGCCGCTGGGCTTCGTCGCCATCCTCGGCGTGCTGGCACTGATCGGCATTCTGATCCGCAACTCGGTGATCCTGATTGTGCAGATAGAGCAATTGCGCGAGGAGGGCCACCCGCCCTGGGAGGCGGTGGTGGAGGCGACAGAGCACCGCATGCGGCCGATCATGTTGACCGCCGCGGCTGCAACGCTGGCGCTGATACCCATTGCCCGCGAAGTGTTCTGGGGGCCGATGGCCTATGCCATGATGGGCGGCATCGTCGTCGGCACGGTTCTCACCCTGCTGTTCCTGCCCGCGCTCTATGTCACGTGGTTCAAACTGCGGCCGACGGATGACAACGCGTCGCCGACGGACCCGGCACACGGCTGACGCTGCGCTGCTGGCCGAGCTGCGCGAGGAGCGCCGCGATCAGGGCGCATTGTGTTGCCCGCGACGGACGACTACCCTCGCGTAACAATGCGCATTATGCGATGCGCGGACCGCAAGGGCAGGGGAAGATTTCGGGGATGATGACGCTGCGCCAGATCGAGGTGGTGCGGGCCGTGATGGTCGCAGGCACCATTGGCGGCGCGGCGAAACTGCTGAATGTCTCAGCGCCCGGCATCAGCCGGCTGGTGAAATATACCGAGAAGTCGCTGGGAATCCGCTTCTTCCAGCGCCAGAACGGCCGCTATTTTCCGACCCCGGAAGCGCACAATATCTTCGAGCAGATCAACGGCGTCTACCAGAAGGTCGACGACCTCACCGAGATCATCTCCAAGATCGGGCAGGGTGCGCTGTCCGAACTGCGCATCGGCTCGGTGCCCAGCATCTCGCAGGTGATGGTGCCGCGCGCCATCGAGCGGGTGCGACGGCGTTTTTCCGAGTTGCGCATCGACATCAACATCCTGAAGATCGAGGAGGCCGTCGATTACCTCTTGCTCGGCCGCGGCGACTGCGTCGCGATGAGCTATCGGCTCGATCACCCCGGGCTGGATTTCCTGCCGCTGGCCTCGGGCGAATTGTTCTGCATCGTGCCTGAAGGCCACGAACTGGCCGGCCGCAAGCACGTGTCGGCAAAGGAGATCACGCACTATCCCCTGATCGGCATCGATCCCAACGATCCCTACGGCCGCATCATGGCCGAGATCTTCGCGCGCTATCGGCTCAAATACGACATCACCATCCGGGCTCGCTTTGGCACGACTGTCTGCGCGCTGGTGAGGTCCGGCCTGGGTATCGCGGTGATCGACCAGTTCACGGTCGCCCATGGCGGCTACCCCGGCGTGGTCGTGCTGCCGATCGTCGAACCGACCCGTTTCGACACCTACGTCGCCGTGAAGCGCGGCGCGCCGCTGTCGATGCATATCGAGCACTTCATCGAATGCCTGCGCTCGGAAATGCGCGCCGTCGGGCCGAAGCAGGTCGCGAAAGCCCCGGCGGCCAAGCCCCGTAAAAAGATAACATGATGTTATGTTTGTGGCATAACAGGGTAATTGTGTTCAATCGCCGCGGCGCTATCCTTACGTCGTTCGGCGATGAATTGGCCGCTCTGCAGCACTGGCTTTGATCCCATGAATACGTCCGCGCAAAACCTGCCCGCTTCCGGCCGTCGTTTTCTCACCGGCCTGCTCGGCGCGCCGATCGCGCAGTCGGCGTCGCCGGCGATGCACGAAGCGGCTGCAGAAGCGCTCGGCGCGCGCTGCCACTACCAGTTGATCGAGGTCGCCGGCGCCGGTCGCGACGAATTGAAGCTGCTGCTCGAGGGCGTTCGCCGGCTCGGCTTCTCCGGCATCAACGTCACCTTCCCCTACAAGGAAGCGGTGCTCGACCTGCTCGACGCGTTGTCCCCGGGCGCCCGGGCGATCGGCGCGGTCAACACCGTGGTGGTGCGCGACGGCCGCCTGACCGGCCACAACACCGACACCACCGGCTTTGCCCGTGCGGTGAAGGCGCTGGTCGAGGGCTCCGGCCGCGGCCCGGTGGCGGTGATCGGCACCGGCGGCGTCGGCAAGGCCATTGCTTTTGCGCTGGCGGACCTCGGTGTCAGCGAGATCCGGATCTTCGATACCGACCGCGCCAAGGTCGAGCATCTGGTGGACTTGCTGCACGGCAGGCTGGCCGTCCGCATTGCCGCGAGCGTCGCGGACGCGCTGGATGGCGCGGTTGGCGTGGTCAACGGCACGCCGGTGGGCATGACGCCGAGCAAGGGCACGCCGGTCCCCGACAATCTGCTGCATGGCGGGCTGTGGGTGGCCGACGCGGTTTATTCGCCGTTATGGACGCCGCTGCTGAAGGCTGCCAGGGAGACCGGCGCCAAGGTCATGACCGGGCGGGATCTCGCGATCTACCAGGCGGCGGATGCGTTCGAACTGTTCACGGGCCTGACGCCCTCTACCACCGAAATGGGAATTGCATTCGACGGCGTAATGGCCAAGAGGTACCCGGCCAACGCAGCCTGACGACGTAGTCGGCCACAAGGCCGGCTCGCAATGAAAAGACGATCAACAACCAAGGGAGGATTTGATATGAGAACCGGTATTCTGGCGGGCGCCTTGCTCGCAACCGTAATGGCCGGCGCGACCTTCGCGCAGTCGGGCGCGCCGATCAAACTGGCCAACGTGGCCGAGCTTTCGGGTGGCGGCGCCACCGTCGGCACCAACTGGAAGAACGGCATTGATCTCGCGATCGAGGAGATCAATTCCAAGGGCGGCGTGCTCGGCCGCAAGCTCGAAGTCACCCATGCCGACTCGCAGTCGAATCCCGGCGTCGCCCGCGCCCAGGTGCAGAAGGCGCTCGACGCCGAGCCTTACGTGCTGCTCGGGCCCGGCTATTCCGGTTCGGTCAAGGTGACGGCGCCGCTCGCTGCGGAAGCGGGCATCAGCCAGATCATGGGCGGCGAGGCCGCCGAACTGACCCAGGCCGGCAACAAGTTCCTGTTCCGCACCTCGTTCGGCCAGCAGTCCTCGATGCCGAAGGTGGCCAAGTACATCAACGACGAGTTGAAGGCGAAGTCGGTGGCGATCGTCTGGGTCAACAACGACTTCGGCAAGGGTGGCCGCGACGTCATCACCAAGGAATTTGCCAAGTACAACATCAAGGTCGCGGCGGATCTCTCCACCGAAGCCGGCCAGGCGGACTTCGCTGCCGACGTCAGCAAGATCAAGGCGGCGGCGCCCGACGCAGTGTTCATCTATGTCAACGAGGAAGAGAGCGCGCGCATTCTGAAAGAGTTGAAGCGCCAGGGCATTACCGCGCCGCTGATGGGCGAAACCACGCTGGTCGGGCAGAAGGTGATCGAACTTGCCGGCGACGCTGCCAACGGTGCACGCGGCCATGTCGGCCTCACCACCGACGCGCCGGTCGAACTGGTCAAGGCGTTCCGCGAGAAGTTCGTCAAGAAGTACAACTACGTGCCGGACCACAACGGCCTCAAGGGCTGGCTGGCCATCTACATGATCAAGGCCGCCACCGAGAAGATGGGCAAGGTCGATTCCAAGGGCTTCGCCGACGCACTTCATGGCCTGACCATCACCGCCGCCAAGGAGCCCGGCATCCTGATGGACGTCACCTTCGATGCGAACGGCGACATCGACCGCCAAGGTTTCCTGGCCGAGGTCGTCGAGGGCAAGCAGGTGATCAAATCGGTGCTGCCGAAGCTGAACAAGTAACGCTGGTTTCCTTCACCTCTCCCCTCCGGGAGAGGCCGTCGCGCGCAGCGCGGCGGGTGAGGGGGCTGTCAAATCGGTTTGAGTTTGTGGTGCCCCCTCACCCCAACCCTCTCCCCGGAGGGGAGAGGGGGCGCACGGCCGGCGCTTCGTTACTACTAAGCCATGAGCTGCTTCTTGGCGCAGCATTGGGAGATCTTTATGTCCAATCTGCTCGATCTTCTCGTTGCAGGCCTCGCCACCGGCGCGATCTATGCGATCGCCGCGGTCGGCTTCACGCTGCTGTGGCAGACCTCGCAGACCATCAATTTCGCGCAGGGCGAATTCGTCATGCTGCCGGCGTTCCTGATGCTGGCGGCGATGCAGGCCGGCGCGCCGTTCTGGCTGGCGATCATCATCGGCATCCTGCTGTCGATGCTGCTGCTCGGCCTCGGCTTCAAGATGTTGCTGGTCGATCCGATGCTGCGCCATGGCGTGCTGCCGCTGGCGATCGCCACCATGGCGCTGGCGATCGGCATCAAGGAAGCGGTCAAGCAGTTCTGGAGCGCGGAAGCCTCGCCGTTCCCCTCCATCGTGCCGACCGGTGATATCTCGATTTTGGGCCGCCCCGTCGCGCTGCAGAGCATCGGCGTGCTGGCGCTGGCCATCGTTGCGGTGATCGCGCTGACGGCGCTGCTCAACCGCACCTCGATCGGCCACCAGATGCAGGCCGCGGCGCAGAATCCCACGGTGGCGCGGATCATCGGCGTGCCTGTCGAGCGGATGATCCTGCTGACCTTCCTGATCAACGCTTTTCTGGTGGCGCTGGCCTCCCTGCTGATCACGCCAATTTATCTGGCCAAATTTTCCAGTGGCGAGGTGCTGGGCCAAGCCGCTTTCATCGCCGCCATCGTCGGCGGCTTCAACCAGGTGCGCGGCGCCATCGCCGGCGGGCTGCTGATCGGCGTGGTCGACAATCTCGCCGCCGCCTACGTCTCGACCCAGTACCGCGCGGCGGTGCCGCTGATCCTGCTGATCGTCATCATCCTGTTCCGCCCGCAGGGAATTCTCGGCCGCCCAGAGGAGCGCACGGTATGAGCCCGGCCAACAGATATTTGCGGATCGGTTTCGGCGCTGTCGTCATCGCCGCTCTGATCATCGTACCGATGGGCTTCCAGCGCTATGGCCTGTTCATCCTCAGCCAGTGGGCGGTGATGACCATCGCCGCGATGGGGCTCAACCTCACGCTCGGCTATGCCGGGCAGGTATCGCTGGCGCAGGGCGCCTTCGTCGGCATCGGCGCCTATGCCGCAGCCATCATGACCTCCAACGGGCTGCCGCTGATTGCGGCGCTCGGCGTTGCCGTCGTGCTTTGCTTCGCGGTCGGCTGGATCCTCGGCTATCCCGCGCTACGGGTGCAGCATCATTATCTGGCCTTCGTCACGCTGGCATTTTCGACCCTCGCCTTTCTGGTGTTCCGCAACGAGGACTGGCTCACCAAGGGCATCTACGGCATCAGCAACATTCCGCGACCGGAAGTCTTTGGCTTCCCGACGCGGCGGCCGCTGCCGTTCTACTATCTCTGCCTCGGCTCGCTTGGCATTGTCTCTCTCGCTGTGTGGTGGCTGATCCGCTCGCCATGGGGCCGCGCCTTCGTGGCGCTGCGCGAGAATCCCGTCCGCGCGCTGTCGCTGGGCATCGATACCCGCCGCTACACGCTGATGGCCTTCGCCATCGGCTCGGCACTCGGCGGCGTGGCCGGCACGCTGTACGCGCCGCTGACCCAATATGTCGATCCGGTGCCGTTCAGCCTGTCGCTGTCGCTCGATCTCCTGATGATGGTCATTGTCGGCGGCTCCGGCTTCTTCTTCGGGCCGTTCCTTGGCGCCATGATCGCGGTGCTGCTGCCGGAATGGCTGCGCTTCACGCAAGGCTATTACCTGATGATCTATGCGGTGGCAGTGATCCTGCTGCTGATCTATTCGCCGACCGGCATCCTCGGCATCCTCGATCGCTATCTGGCGGAACGCCGCACCAAGATCGCCTCTGCATTGCGTGCTGTCGCCAAACCCAAGATGGAGACAGCGCCATGACCGCGGTCCTCGAAGTCAGCAATATCAGCAAGAGCTTCGGCGGCATTCATGCCGTCAACGGCGTCTCCTTCGACGTCCATGAGGGCGAGATCCTTGGCCTGATCGGCCCCAATGGCTGCGGCAAATCCACTTTGTTCAATTGCATCCTCGGCCAACTCACGCCAAGCGACGGCGAGGTCAAGGTTGACGGCAAGGTGGTCACCGGGATGCGGCCGTCGGAGCTCAACGGCCTCGGCGTCAGCCGGACCTTCCAGCTGCTGCAGGTCTTTCCGAAACTGTCGGTGCGCGAGAACCTGATCCTCGCCGGACAGGAACATCAGGGCAGCATGCTGTCGCGGCTGTTCGGCCCGTCCGACGCCGGCCTCACCGGTGCGGCGGACCAGATGATCGGCTTCTTCAAGCTCGACCATCTTGCCGACGAGCCGGCCGGCGGCCTGTCCTACGGCCAGCAGAAGCTGCTCGATGCTGCCATGGCCTTCATGGGCGGACCGCGGCTGGTGCTGCTCGACGAGCCTGCCGGCGGCGTCAACCTGACCATGCTGGCCGATCTCAAGGACCGGCTGATCGCGATCAATCGCGAGAAGGGGGCCACCTTCGTGGTGATCGAGCACAATATGGAATTCGTGATGTCGCTGTGCACGCGGGTGATGGTGATGGCGGAAGGCAAGGTGCTGGCCATGGGCCGGCCCGACGAGGTCCGCGCCAATCCCGCCGTGATCGAAGCCTATCTCGGACATTGAGACGGATCCGGAGGACCCAACATGAGCGACGCGATCCTGGACGTTCAAAATCTGGTCGGCGGCTACGGCAAGATGACCATTCTCAACGGCACCACCTTTTCGGTGCCGGCGGGATCGATCACCACGGTGATCGGGCCGAACGGCGCCGGCAAGTCCACCGTGTTCAAGGCGATCTTCGGTCTCCTGAAACTGCGCGAGGGCAAGGTGATCTTCAAGAGGCGCGACGTCACCGGCCTCAACCAGCGCGAACTGCTCACCGCCGGCATCTGTTACGTGCCGCAGGGTCGCAACATCTTTCCGGAACTGTCGGTGCGCCACAACATCGAGCTTGGCGCGGTGGCGGCCGGGCGCGACATCACCGACCTGCCGGCCCGCATCGAGGCCGCGCTCGACAAGTTTCCGGTGCTGCGCACGAAGGCGACGCAGCAGGCCTCCACCCTGTCCGGCGGCGAGCAGAAGCAGCTCGAAATCGCCCGCGGGCTGCTGCTCAATCCGCAACTGGTGCTGATCGACGAACCCTCGATCGGCCTGTCGCCGCTGATGGTGCTGCAGACCTTCAACATCCTGAAGGAACTGCGTGCCAAGGGCGTCTCGATCCTGATGATCGAGCAGAATGCCCGCTCGGCGCTGGAAATTTCCGACTTCGGCATTGTGCTCGAACTCGGCCAGACCCGGATCTTCGACAAGGCGGAAAAGGTGCTCAACGATCCCCGCATCGGCGCGCTGTTCCTCGGCGGCGCCATGGCGGAGACTGCGGCATGACCGCGTTGAAGCGGATCGGCGTCGCCGGTGCCGGCCTGATCGGCCGCAGGCATCTCGAGCTGATCGATGCCTCGCCGGACTGCGTCGTGGCCGGGATCGCCGACCCGTCGCCGGACGCGAAGGCCTTCGCCACGGCCCGCGGCATCGACTGGTATGCCGACCATCGCGAACTGCTCGACGCGGCTGGCCTTGATGGCATGATCATCGCATCGCCCAATACACTGCATCTGGTGATGGCACTGGACTGCATCGAAAAAGGCGTTCCGGCGCTGGTGGAGAAGCCCGTCACCGATACGGTTATCGCTGCCCATGACCTGCTCGATGCGGTCCGGCGCTCCGGCGTGCCCGTGCTGGTCGGTCATCATCGCCGCCACAACCCGCGCATCAAGGCGGTGCGCACCGCCGTGGCTGGCGGCCAGCTTGGCCAGCTGACCGCGGTTGTGGGGCTGTGGCTGCTGAAGAAACCCGACGATTATTTCGACGTCGCGTGGCGGCGCGAGGCCGGCGGCGGGCCGGTGCTCATCAATCTGGTTCATGACATCGACAATCTGCGCTTCATCTGCGGCGAGATCGTCGAGGTGCAGGCCATGGCGTCGAACAGGGTGCGTAGCTTTGCGGTCGAGGATACCGCGGCGGTCCTGCTGCGGTTTGCCAATGGTGCGATTGGCACGATGACGCTGTCCGATGCGACCCCGGCGCCGTGGAACTGGGAACTGACATCGGGCGAGAATGCCGCCTATCCCCGGCAGGAACAGCCCTGCTACCTGTTCGCCGGCACCAAGGCATCGCTGTCCGTTCCCACGCTGGAGCTGTGGTCCTATCCCGGCGACAGCGGATGGTACGCGCGGCTGGCGCGCGACAATCTTGCTGCCGAGGACGCCGATCCGCTGGTAGAGCAGCTCCGGCATTTCTGCGCGGTGATCGATCGCCGCGAGACGCCGCTGATTTCCGTCGAGGACGCCATGGGCACGCTGGCCGTGGTGGAGGCAATCCGGGAAGCTGCGCGCAGCGGCACGCGCGTCACCCCGGGATTCATCGTGGAGCAAGCCGCATGACCAGACTGTCCATCGCCACGGTGTCGCTATCGGGCGCGCTCGACGAGAAGCTGCGGGCCATCGCCGCCGCCGGCTTCGACGAGGTGGAGATTTTCGAGGCCGACCTGCTGTCATTCAACGGCAGTCCGCGCGATGTCGGGCAATTGTGCCGCGATCTCGGTCTCCGGATTTGCGCCTTCCAGCCGTTCCGCGATTTCGAGGGCATGCCCGAGCCGCAGCGCAGTCGCAACTTCGCCCGCGCCGCGCGCAAGTTCGAGCTGATGCGCGAGTTGCAGACCGATCTGATGCTGATCTGCAGCAACATTTCGCCAATGGCGCTCGGCGGCATCGACCGCGCCGCGGCCGATTTCCACGAGCTCGGCGACCTCGCTGCGAAGCACGGCATGCGCGTCGGCTTCGAGGCGCTGGCCTGGGGACGCCATGTCAACGACTACCGCGATGCCTGGGAGATCGTGCGGCGCGCCGACCACAAGGCGATCGGCGTCATCTTGGACAGTTTCCACGCGCTGGCGCCGGGGTTCCCGGTCAGCCAGATTGCCTCGATCCCGGCCGACAAGATTTTCCTGGTGCAGCTCGCCGACGCGCCGAAACTCGGCCTCGACGTGCTGTCATGGAGCCGGCATTTTCGCTGCTTCCCCGGACAGGGCGATCTGCCGGTGGTTGCGTTCATGGAGGCGGTGCAGGCGACCGGCTACAAAGGTCCGTGGTCGCTGGAGATCTTCAACGACCAGTTCCGCGCCGGATCGGCCGTGCGCACCGCCACCGACGGGCTGCGCTCATTGATCCTGCTGCGGGACCAGTTGGCGAAGGAGGCGAATGACAGGCTGCAGCCGAAGTCGGTCAGCCGCGGCGTCGGCTTCATCGAATTCGCCGTCAACGAGACCAGGGCGGTTGATCTCGCCGCGTTGTTCGGCCAGCTCGGTTTTCGCAAGACCGGCGCGCACCGCAGCAAGGACGTCGAGCGCTGGTCGCAGGGCGGCATCGAGCTGGTGATCAACTGCGAGCCGGACGGCTTCGCACACTCGCACTACATCACCCACGGTCCGGGCGTCTGCGCCATCGCCATCGATGTCGACGATGCCGGCCGCACCATGGCGCGGGCAGAGGCGCTGAGGGCGCGTACGTTCTACCAGCCGGTCGGGCCGGGCGAGCTGGAGATTCCGGCGATCCATGGCGTTGGCGGCAGCCTGCTGTATTTCCTGGAAAGCGCCGGCAAGAACTGGGATACCGATTTCGAGACGCTGACGAGCGACGCCGGCAGTGATCGCCTCACCGCGGTGGACCATATCTCCCAGTCGATGCCCTACGACGAGATGCTGTCCTGGCTTCTGTTCTACACCGGCATTCTCGACCTGCAGCGGTTGCCGCAGATGGAGATCGCCGACCCCGTCGGTCTGGTGCAGAGCCAGGCGCTGATCAACGCCAGCCAAAGCCTGCGTATCGTGCTGAACGGATCGTCGGCCACCCGCACCCTGTCGAACCGCTTCATCTCGGAGTTCTTCGGCTCCGGCGTGCAGCACATCGCCTTCTCATGCGACGATATCTTTGCAGCGGTTGCCGAGATGCGGGCGCGCGGCACCAGCTTCCTCAGGATCCCGGAAAACTACTACGACGACGTCGAGGCCAAGTACGGACTCGATGCGGCGACCATGACGGCGCTGCGTGACAACCAGATCCTGTATGACCGCGAGGGCGACGGCGAATTCTTCCAGATCTACACCCACAGCTTCGACGAGCGGTTCTTCTTCGAGGTGGTCGAGCGGCGAAACTATCAGGGATTCGGCGCAGCCAATGCCGGCATCCGGCTGGCGGCGCAGACCCGCGAGGCGCGCCCGGTCAGCATGCCCCGCCTCTGAGCGGCAGCGCGGGACCGCGTTGCAGTCTACTTGGAAATGCGCAGGTCGGACAGCGCCGTCCCGATGGTGTTGAAGGTCGAGATCACCTGGCTGGCCGTGGTAAGCTGGAAGAAGTTGGCAGTGCCGCTGGCGCAATATTGCAGCACCGTGGAGGTCGGGTCACCGCCGGTGTTGACCTGGATCGCATAGATGGTGATGTTTGCGGCCTTGATGTTGTCGCACAGCAACTGCTGGCGCGTATCGACCTGTGACGAGTGCGAGCTGCCATCGCCATACCAGCGATCCATCGTGTTGAGGCCGTCCGACAGCAGGATGATAGCCTTCTTGTAGGTGTATTTGCTGTCTTCGGCCGGTGCGTTGAATGGCGCAGTTTGCTGCAGCGTCTGCCATGCCCACACCAGGCCGATCGGCTGGTTGGTGCCGCCGCTCGGCGTCATTGCCGCCACCGACGTCTTCAGCGCCGCCCAGTCGTAGCTCAGCGGAGTGATCGGGGTCGGGCAATAGGACGACTGGTCGGCCGGATAATAGGTGGCGGTCGAGCTCGGTGCCGTGACCTGGACGTCGTAGCTCTGCGTCCGATCCATCACGCAGCCGTTCCAGCTATTGATGCTGTTGCTGGACGAGCCGCATTTCATCGTCTGGTTTCGCGAACTATAACTTGAACCGCAGGTCCAGCCTTCCTCGATGCTGCCCGAGGTCGACCAGTTGCTCCAGTCGATATAGCCGCTGCTCTTGTAGGCGGTGCCGAAATTGACCACGTTGGCGAACGGCACCATCGAGATGTAGACATCGCCGTTGTTCTGCGCCGAGGCGCTGAGCTGGGTGATGAGGTTGGTGGTGGCCGTTCGCAGCGCAGTGATCTTGCCGTCGGACGACATCGAACCGGTATTGTCGAGCGCCATGGCGACGCGAAGCTTGGTCATGCCCCAGCTCGCGGTGGAGGATGTGGACAAGTTCAGGGTCGGAAATCCGGCCACCTTCATGAATGACGTGCTGATTGTTCCCGAGCCGGACAGAAGCACAGAGGAGCCCGTCGTGGCATTGTTCGAGTAGGTCGCCGTCAGGGTGACGCTCGGCACATCGGTGTTGGTGTACAGCGCCGCGAAATAGGCGTTGGCCTTGGTGTTCAGTTGGGCTGCGGTCAGGTCGCCCGCGGCATCGTCCTTGGCGACCATCAAGGCGACGGAGTCCAGGGCCGACTGCATTGCCGAACGCGCTGCGTTGGCGCGGCTGTAGTCGACCGCGGCGCCGATGAAACCGATCAGGGGCACCAGCACGATCGCAAAGATCACGGCGATATTGCCGTCCCGCGACCGGCCGAAGCGCAGCAGCAGCCGCAGGATGTGGGACGTGATGACGGTACGCAGCATGGGTTCGATCCAGATCAGAATTCAGATCGACCGTGCAGGTTGAGCTGTGAACGCGTGGTAAAAGCCCGCGCGTAAATGTTGTTGCCGAATGTGTTCGAGCGTTGCCGGGATGGTGCTGCGGTCCGCAGCGCTTCACGGCTTGTCGCGATCAGCGCTGCATTGCCGCCGTTTTCGTCGTTTTGCGCGGCAATAGTCAGAAATTCTGCGCTGCGATTTTCACGTTAACCTGAAAGAGAATCTCCGGCCGATATCGACAGCCAGTGGCGGAAACTCCCGCCCAGGCTGCGTGCGACGGCAACGTCTATCGCAGGTGATTCGTCGATCTTCCACAGCGTTACGCCGACATGGGCAATCTGCGTGACGGCGACGCTGCCCGCCGGAAAGGCCCGGGCGTCGTGATCGATCGCCGCGCCCTTCGCCAGCGTCTCGATCAGCGCCGGCCCGCTCAGCCGGAGCACGCCATAGGCCCCGGACTGGTCGACGACCGAAGCCAGTCCTTCGAGTTGTTGCGCCAGGCTGGCGACGAAACGCGCGGGCGGCCTACCATGAACCGCGAGCCATCGCCCCGGCCCGGTCCCAAGCAGCGCGAGGGCATCGCTGCCGCTCCAGCGCGGGCCGCCCGGCAAGGCGATATTGTATTGTTCCTTGATCGATGCGGCGAGTGCATCGCGCTGGCCCTTGCGCGCCATCACGGTGGCAATGGCGAGCCCGGTCCGCTCCTGTACGGTGACGCCCTGGCCGCTGCCGGTCAGCGGCAGGCCGGCGAAGGCGGAGATGGAGGTGAGGTCAGCCACGTAGCCGCGCTCCTTCTGCGTCGACGAACACCGGCGACACCACTTCGAGGTCGAGATCGGCGGACCGGATAGGATCCCAGGCCCGGATGGTCTCGCCGATCCGTTCGGGGCCATCAGCCAGCAGGCCGAGCCCGATCCAGTGACCGCAGGACGGGCTGAAGGCCGAGGAGGTGATGTAGCCGTCATTGTTGTCCGGTGTCGGCGTCACGCCGCGCGCAAACAGCAGCGCGCCGTTGCGCAGCCGCAGGCTGCGGTCCACCGGCTTGAGCCCGACCAGCGTGGGCCTGGCAGGATCGACCAGCGCCTCGCGTGCCGCCATGGTGCGGCCGATATAGTGCTTTTTCTCCGACATCATCTTTCCGAGTCCGAGGTCGCGCGCCACGGTCTGGCCGTTGAGCTCGGCGCCGGCGACATGGCCCTTCTCGATCCGCATCACGCTGAGTGCTTCGGTGCCGTACAGCGTGACGCCGAAGGCCGCGCCGGCCTGCATCAGCGCGCGCAGTAGCGCCTCGCCGCGATCGGCGGGCGCGGCGATCTCGTAGGCCAGTTCGCCGGAGAACGAGACGCGAAACAGCCGCAGCGCAATGTCGCCGAATTCAAATTCGGCGCAACCCATATAGGGAAACGCATCATTGGACAGATCGATGCTGTCGCCGAGCATCTTCTGCAGCAGCTCGCGCGACCGCGGTCCGGCCACCGCATATTGCGCCCATTGCTCGGTCACTGAGACCATTTGCACATCCAGCCCGGGCCATAGAATCTGATGGCAGTATTCCAGATGCTGCATGACCTTGCCGGCATTCACTGTGGTGGTGGTCAGCACGTAGTGATCGGGCGTGAGCCGCGCGACAGTACCGTCGTCCATGACAAAACCATCCTCGCGCAGCATCACGCCATAGCGCACGCGGCCGACGGGCAGGGTCGAGAAGGTGTTGATGTAGACGCGGTCGAGGAAGGCGCCGACGTCGGCACCGCACAACGCGATCTTGCCGAGGGTGGAGACGTCGCAGATGCCGACGCGCTCGCGCACCGCCTTCACCTCGCGCGTGACGCTGTTGAGCCAGTCGCTCTCGCCGGGCGCATTGAACCACTGCGCGCGCAGCCATTGTCCGGCCTCGACGAAAGTGGCGCCGGCCGCGGCCGAGACGGCATGGCTTGCGGTCAGCCGGGTCGGCTTGAAGTGTTGGCCCCGGTGCAGGCCGGCAAAGGTGCCGATGGCCACCGGCACGTGCGGCGGCCGGGCGCGGGTGGCGCCGGTCTCGGCGATGGTCTTCTTGATTTCGCCGGCAAGGATAGCGAGGCCGTTGACGTTCGCGGTCTTGCCCTGGTCGGTGGCCATGCCCAAAGTGGTGTAGCGCTTGAGCTGTTCGACCGAGCGAAAGCCTTCCTGGGCGGCGAGCGCGATGTCGGTGGCGGTGACGTCGTTCTGCAGGTCGACAAAGGCCTTGCGGCGCGATCCCGCGAACAGCCAGACCGGCGTGACGCCGGAAGCTTCGTCGTTCGTGCGATAGTTTGGCGGCGCTGCTGCAAAGCCCGCACGCGTTGCGGCCTCCGCGCCGGCGCGGCCGCCGTGCTGCAGGGCCTCGCC